>DATKFF010000698.1:0-10491 GCA_035511595.1 Solirubrobacteraceae bacterium
GATCATCTGGGCGCTGGCGTGGCGCCGTCAGGCGTCGGCCGTGTCGGCGATCGAAGAGCGGGACGGCGCCCGCTTCTATCTCGTGAGGACCTCGCCGCTGAAGCCGATCCGACTGATCCGGACGCCGGGCTTTCGATCGAACCTGTTCGAGCTGAACGGCGCCTCGGGTCACGCCCCGCAAGCGCGGCCGCGAGCCTAGCCCGACCGACAGAGCGCACAGTCGTTGCCCGCCATAGACGTCCTCGTGGTCTCGGTCGACAGCACCACCGGGTGGCGCGCCGCCGCCCGTGAGTTGGCCGGCTCGCTTTCGCGCGCGGGTGCGCGGGTCGAGGTGGTCGGAACCGGCCCGCTACGGCCGGTGCGGACGTTCGCGCTGACCGATCTGCTCGAGGCCCGCGCTGCCCGGCATGCCTGTGAGCGCGGCGTCGCCGAGCACGATCCCCGGGCGGTGATCTACTGCTCGGTCACCGCCGCGCTGCTGTGGCCGCGTCCGGGCGCGATCTGGCTCGACACGCTGGCGGCCGAGAACCGGCCGGGTCGCCACGGCGTGTGGCAGCGGGTCGTCGAACGCCGCCGGCTCGAGCGGGCGCCGCTGGTGCTGACGATGAGCCCGAGGGCGCTCGGAACGGTGCCGCCACCGGCCGACGGGACGGTGGTCGTTCCGGTCCCCGTCGACCCCTCGGGTCCGCTCGACGGGCCGCGTGACGTCGATGCCGTGATGTACGCCGGCAACCCGGAGAAGAAGCGCCTCGACCACGTCCTGCGGGCGTGGGAGGCGGCCCGGCGTGAGGGCGAGACGCTGGTGGTCGCGGGGCTCGAGCGGCTCGACCCCCGACCTGGCGTCGAGGTCGCCGGCCGGCTCGCGCCGGACGCTTACCGGGCGCTGCTGCGCCGGGCACGCGTGTTCGTTGCGGCGCCGCAACGCGAGGACTACGGGATCGCGCCGCTCGAGGCGCTCGCCGACGGCTGTCAGCTGGTCACCACGCCGGCACCGGGCCCGTACCCGGCGCTCGCGCTCGCCAGGCAGCTCGACCCGCGGTTGGCGGTCCACGATCTCGTCCCGGCGCTGCGGGCGGCGCTCGACGATCCGCTCCCCGGATATGCAGCCCGCGCCGGCGAACTGCTCGCGCCATTCTCACGCGCCGCCGTCGACCGGACGGTCGACGAACGCGTTCTGCCACGATTGCTGTCCCGGTGATCGCCCCCGGCTTCATCCCCAGCCCGTCCGCCAACGGCTTCCACATCGGCCCGTTCTTCGTGCACGCCTACGGGCTGGCGTACGTGTTCGCCGTGGCGGCCGCGATCGTGGTCACGCGCGCGCTGTGGAAGCGCGACGGCGGGGACCCCAACCTCCCCCAGGAGATCGCGGTCTGGGCGTTCCCCGCAGGGCTGATCGGCGGGCGCATCTACTTCCTGATCACGACTCCGAGCCAGATCCCGGATCACTGGTGGGGGCCGTTCGCGATCTGGCAGGGCGGGCTCGGGATCTGGGGCGGGATCGCCGGCGGCGTGATCGTGGGCCTGTGGTACGCGCGCCGCCGAGGGCTGACCAAGGCGGACCTTTTCAAGCTGATGGATTGCGCGGCGCCGGGGCTGCTGTGCGCGCAGGCGATCGGCCGCGTCGGCAACTACTTCAACCAGGAGCTGTTCGGCAAGCCGAGCACGCTGCCCTGGGCGCTGAAGATCGATCCCGCCCATCGTCCGCCCGGCTTCGAGCGGTTTGCGACCTACCAGCCCACGTTCCTCTACGAGATCATCTGGAACCTCCTGCTGGCGGGCGTGCTTGCGTGGCTCGTGCGCCACAAGCGCTTCCGAGCGCCGGGTGTTTTCGCCCTCTACGTCGCGGGCTACTCGGCGTTCCGGATCTTCGAGGAGAACCTGCGGATCGACTATTCGGTTCACATCCTCGGGATGCGCCTCAACTTCTGGATCGCCCTGATCGGCACGCTCGCGGGTCTCACCTGGTTCGCCTGGATCCAGTGGGGGTGGGGGCTGCGCCGCACGCGGCGCAGCGTCCGTGGGGCCGACAGTCCGAGCTCGGACCGGGCCGACGCCGTGGTCGCCAAGCCCCGCGGCTAACTGAGCTGCCGATTCCGCGGGCGCATCGCTGCCACCTGTGACCACGGCTTGGTGTTCGCCACGTCGTTGGCGGTGAGCCAGCCGCGCCTGGCGGTCGCGATCCCGTAGCGAGCGACCGCGAAGCCCTTCACGCGATGGGCGTCGCAGTTGATCACGATCGGGACCCCCGCGGCCGCCGCCGCCCGGGCGTTCACCTCGTTGAGGTCGCGGCGGTCGGGGCTCGAGTTGATCTCGAGCATCGTGCCGGTAGCAGCGGCGGCATCGATCACCCGCCCGATGTCGAACTCGTACGGGCGCCGCTGCTCGATCTTCCTGCCGGATGGATGGCCGATCACGTCGACCAGCGGGTGCTCGATCGCGCGCACGATCCGCTCGGTCATCTGCTCGGCCGGCATGCGGAACGAGGTGTGGACGCTCGCGACCACCCAGTCGAGCTGCGCGAGTAGCTCGTCGTCGTAGTCGAGCGAGCCGTTCGGGAGGATGTTGACCTCCGAGCCGGCGAGCAGCTCGATCCCGTCGACCTCCGTCGAACGGATCCGCTCGATCTGCTCGCGCAGCCGCTCGGGAGAGACATCCGAGCCGAAGCCCATCGTCGCCGAGTGGTCGGTGATCGCCAGGTACTGGTAGCCGGCGTCGCGGGCCGCCACCGCCATCTGCTCGATCGAGGCGGTTCCGTCCGACGCCGTCGTGTGGCAGTGCAGGTCGCCGCGCAGGTCCCCCAGCTTGATCAGGTCCGGGAGGGTCCCCGCGAGCGCCGCCTCGAGCTCGCCACGGTTCTCGCGCAGCTCCGGCTCGATGTACTGCATCCCGAGCAGCGCGTACACCTCCTCCTCCGTCGCGCATCGGTGGGTCTCGCCGGTCGCGTCGTCGAGCACGCCGTACTCGGAGACGTGTAGCCCCTTGCGCACGGCGAAGTCGCGGAGCGCCATGTTGTGCTCCTTGGAGCCGGTGAAGTGCTGCAGCAGGTTGCCGAACTGGTCTGGCGCGACGATCCGCAGGTCGACGCGCATCGCGGTGTGGGTCCGGAGGCGAACCCCCGACTCCGCCGGCGTACTCGCCGACTCGACCAGATCGAGTGCCGCCGCCGCTAGCGCCAGCTCGGGTGGATTCGACGCGGTCGCGATCACGTCGATGTCCTTGACGCTGTCGGTCATCCGCCGGGCGGAACCCGCCAGCTCGACTCGGTCGGCGACGCCGTGCTCACGAAGTGCCGCGACCAGCGGCTCGCCCACGGCGAGCGCCCGGTCGAGCACCACCCGCCGGACGCGCTCGCCGGCATCGTCGGCCGCGAGCGCGGTCAGGATCGCCTCCTCGGCCTTCGGCCCAAAACCTTTCAGCTCACGGATCCGGTGTCCCTCGGCGGCGGTTTTGAGGGCTTCGAGCGAGTCGACTCCGAGCTCGTCGAACAGCCGGCGGGCGCGCTTGGGCCCGAGCCCCGGGAGGCGCATCATCTCGACGAGGCCCGCGGGATACTTCGCGCGGAGCTTGACCGCGGCGGGAATCGACCCGTCGTTCGTGAGCGCGACCACCTTCTCCTGGATCGTCGGGCCAATCCCGGGGAGCTCGGTTGCGCGGCCCTCACGCGCGAGCGCGGCGACCGACACCGACGCGTCGCGGACCGCCTTGGCGGCGTTGCGGTAGGCGACGATCCGGTGGATGATCGCCCCGTCGAGCTCGTACAGGTCTCCGAGTTCGTCCATCGCCAGCGCGATCTCCGCGTTCGTCGGGTCGCGCGCGGTGGTCGCTGCGCCCGGGGGCGGGGTTTTGATCTCGGCCTGCTTCGCCATCTCGTCTATGAAGGCTATTCTGCCCGTGCGGCTCGCACGCTATACTTTTTGAAGCAACGACGAATCTTCCGACAAGGAGCGCTCCATGGGTGGCAGCATCACCGAGGTAACCGATAGCAACTTCCAGGCCGAGGTGATCGAGTCCGAGGTGCCGGTGCTGGTGGACTTCTGGGCACCGTGGTGCGGTCCGTGTCGGATGGTGGCACCCGTCGTCGAGGAGATCGCGGAGGAGCGCGGCGAGGCCCTCAAGGTCGTGAAGCTCAACATCGACGAGAACCAGAACACGGCGATTCAGTTCAACGTGATGTCGATCCCGACGCTGATGCTGTTCCGCAACGGCGAGGTCGCGAAGACCGTGATCGGCGCCTACCCGAAGCGCAAGCTCGAGGCAGAGCTCGAGCCCGCGCTCGCCTAAGCCGGCCTAGCTAAAAGCGACGCGGCCGGGCCCGAGAGCCCGACCGCGCGCGTTTGCTTTCAGGGACCTGTCGCCGCGATCAGGTCCGGGATCAGGTTCCCGGCGTTTGGCGTCCCCAGTCCCGTGACCGCGTCCCAGCCCGTCGAGGCGCAGTACCCGGGGATGCTGCTCGTCTGGTTGCAGCCGATTGTCACGTCGTAGAAGTCCGTCGCGTACTGCGACGAGTTGTCTGCGATCTGGTACAGCGCCGGGTTGATGAACCCCAGGTCGCGCCCGGCCATCTGGTCGGCAATCGCGGTCAGCCCCGCCCACTGAGGCGAGGCCGCGCTCGTCCCGCCGACGACGTACCAACCCGTCGAGCACGGGCTGGCCTGACCACTGCAGCCCGGGCCGGACTGGGTGTTCGCCGGTTCGGTCATGTAGACGAGCGCGCCGGTGTGGCTGTCCGCCTGATAGGCGACGTCCGGGACGCCGCGCATGTTCTGATTCGGGCCGGGTGCGCCGGGCGTGGTGCCCGTGTACGTGCTTCCCGGCGGGAGTGTGCCCTGATAGGACGGTCGCGGGAAGTAGATGCTGTAGCCGCCGCCGGTGCCAACGTGGGTGGCCGCGAAGAGCCATGCGATCTCGCGAACGCCGGGATTGTTCTGGCACGCCGCAGGCGGGTCGACGCTGTCGACCATTGTGCCGGTCGCTGCGTCGGTGCATAGGGAGGTCCCGCCCACCGACGTCACCAACGGGTCGGACGCGGGCCAGATCACGCTCGGGTAGGGGATCGTGCCTGGGTTCTTGACCGGCTCCTTGTAGGGATTGGTAGTGCCGCCGTCGCCGCTCGAGGCGAACACGGTGACGTGGTTGGCCTGCGCGTCGACGAACGCCTGCCGCAGCTGGTTGAGGGTCGAAAGCCCGTTGTGGAACGACCCCTCGCCGGCCCCGAAGCTCTGCGTGATCACGTCGGCGGCATGGTTGTCGACCACGTACTGCTCAGCGTTCATCATCTGCTGGAGGCCCTGGACGCCGAGTGTCTCCGCGGTCGGTGTCGTGACGAGCATGATGTTCGCCAGCGGCGCGGTCGCGTGTGCCCACTCGACGTCGAGTGCGACCTCGAGATCCCAGAGGTTGTGATCCTCTTGGCCGGTGCCGTTGCTCGGCGGAGGGGGCGTCGGCGACGGGCAGCCCTGATAGCAGACGATGTCGAAGCGCGGCCCGCTGCTCGACGAGCAGTTCGCCGACGGGTCGCTTGGCCCAGTCTCACCACACAGGTGCGGCACGTCGAAGGCCGTGTCGAATGTGCCGAGGTCCTGACGGATCGTCGAGGAGCCGAACGAGTCGATGATCGCGATCGTCTTGCCTTGGCCCTCGTTGCCGAGCGAATGCAGGTTCGCGTAGTTGTACGAGTTCGCCATCGAGGTCGGGTTGAAGCAGCGACGCCCGACGGCGTTGCAGGCCGCCTGGGTGGGCGGCGTTGCACTGTTACCGAGGTACTGCCAGTCGCTGATCAGCGGCCGCACCAGCGGTGCGCGGCGAGCGGGCGTGCGCGCCGTCGCGACACCGGCTAGCAGAGCTGACGCGCCAAGTCCCGAGAGCGCCAGCACCACAAGAAACCGTCTCATAGCATCTCCCTGCGGTTGACCTGTATCCCGGTCCCTGGCCCGCAATATGTCCGCCGCGCAGCGCCTTCAAACGCGGGGCTGTGGCGTTGGCGTCGTAGTGCGCTTCAATCTCCTGCTCGATGCCGAATGCCGCCGTCCTCTCCGGTCGCGCCCTCGACGGTCGCTACGAGCTCCACGAGGTAATCGGAGAAGGGACGTTCGGTCGCGTGTACCGGGGCCGGGATCAGCGCTTGGCGCGGCTCGTCGCCGTCAAGGTGATCAAGCCCTGGTGGACCGAGGACCCCGACTGGGCGCGGACCTTCGAGCGTGAGGCGCAGCTGATGGCTCGCGTCAACGATCCGGGCATCGTCCAGATCTTCGACATCGGGCACGCCGACGAGGGCCTCTACTACGTCGCCGAGCTGGTCGACGGCGAAAGCCTCGCCGACCGGCTCCGTCGCGGCCCGCTCGAGCCCGGCGCTGCGCGTGCAATCGCCGAGCAGCTCTGCGGGGCGCTCGCGCAGGCGCACGCACAACAGGTCGTCCATCGCGACGTCAAACCCGCGAACGTGCTGATCTCCGCCGACGGGCGCGTGAAGGTCGGGGACTTCGGGATCGCCCGCCTGGCGGACGGCAGCACCGACGGCGCGTTGGGTACGGTCGTCGGCACCCCTCGGTATATGGCGCCCGAGCAAGCCCGGGGACTGCCGACCACTCCCGCCACCGACGTGTACAGCGCCGGGATCGTGCTCTACGAGATGCTCGCCGGCCGACCGCCGTTCACCGAGCGCGCGGCGGTCGAGCTGGCGCTCAGGCACGTGTCGGACCCGCCGCCGCCGCTCCCCGACGGGACGCCCGAGGATCTGGTGGCGATCGTCGACCGGGCGCTTGCCAAGGACCCAGCCGCGCGATACCCGAGCGGGCGTGAGATGGCCCAGGCCCTTCAGGATGCACGGGCGGTGCCACCGCCGCCGCGGCGGGGACCGAACTCGACGTTGGTCGCTCCTCGGCGAAACCCGCGCCGCAACGTGAATCCCTCCGAGAGCCGGCGCTACCGGGCGCTGCTGGCGACGGCCGTCTTACTCGTGGTGGGGATCATCGCCGCGGCGGTGTTGACCAGCGGCGGCACGGTTCGAGTACCACGGCTGGGCGGCTTAAGGCAGGCGGCCGCGGCCGCGAAGCTGAAAGGGCTCGGCCTGCGGACCGTCTTTGTCCACAGGTATGACTCGGCCGCGCCCGGACGGGTGGTCGCGCAGCGCCCCAGCCCCGGCACCCGGGTGGGCGACGGGACGCGGATGCTGGTGACGCTGAGCCGCGGCCCGCGACCGGTACCGGTGCCACAGCTCGTCGGCCAGACCTCGGCCGGTGCGGCCGCGACCCTCCAACGCCTCGGACTGGTCACCAGCGACACTCAGGTTCCGGCGCCGGGCACCACCCCTGGACTCGTGGTCGCCCAATCACCAGGCGCGCACGCGAGCGTCTCGCCCCACTCGACCATCACGCTGTCGGTCGCCGAAACGCCACGCTGGCGGCCGCTGACCTCGTTCTCCGGCACCGGTAGCGGACGCTCGGTCCCGTTCCAGATCCGGGGCGCGCGCTGGCAGGTGGTGTACACGATGGGCTACGAAGGCACCTGCACGTTCCTGTTCATCTGCTCGGGGCCGAGCGCGCAGGTGACCGAGCCCGGCACCGGAGCCAACCTGGCCCAGTTCGATCTCGGCGAGGGCAGCGGCCAGACGCGCGTCTTCAAATCGGGTGCGGGCGTCTACCAGATCCAGGTCACCCCCGGGTCCGACTCGGCGCACTGGTCGATCGCCGTCGACGATTACTACTGAGCCACCGCCACGCCAACGCGCAGCTCGCGGCCGTCGATCACTACCGGCTCGGCGCCGTCCAGAGACTCGTAGCTGACGCTGGTCGCGAGCGTCTCGCCGGCGACGTAGTCCTCGAAGGCGCGGGCTGCGCCGACCAGGTCCTCGTCGCCCGACAGCGTGAGCGCGATCCGGTCTGAGACGTCGAGCCCGGCGTCGCGGCGCGCCGCCTGGACGGCATGGACGATCTCCCTCGCCCAGCCCTCGACCTGCAGCTCCACGTCGATCTCGAGCTCGAGCGCGACCGCGTGGGAGCCCTCGCGCTCGACCTGGTAGCCCTCGAACGGTTTCATCGAGATCGTGAGGTCGTCGGGGCCGAGCTGGTGGTCCTTCCCGGCCACGGCGATCACGACCGTCCGCTCCTCGCGGAACGCCTCGGCGACCCGTGCTCCGTCGAGCGCGGCGACGGCGGCGGCGGCGACCGGCATGTCCTTGCCGAAGCGCGGCCCGAGCGTCCGGTAGTTCGGCTTGACCTCCAACTCTCCGAGCTCGTCAGCCTGGGAGACGAAGCGCAGCTCACGGACGTTCAGCTCCTCACGGACGACCTCCGCAAACCGCTCGATCGCGTCGCGCTCGGCGCCCGTCGCCACGACCACCGCCGCGCGCAGCGGCTGGCGGACCTTGACCGTCGCCTGCCCGCGCGCGGCCAGCCCCAGCCGCACGGCCTCACGTGCAACCGCCATCGCCTGCTCGAGGTCGGGGTCGCGCCGGCCGGCGACCGGGAAGTCGCACAGGTGGACGCTTATGTCCGAGCCGTCCAGGTTGTCGTAGATCTCGTCGCTCACGAACGGGCAGAACGGGGCCAGCAGCTTGGAAACGGTCAGCAGGCACTCGCGCAGCGTCGCGAACGCGGCCGGGTCCCCATCCCAGAAGCGCCGCCGGGAGCGCCGCACGTACCAGTTCGAGAGCTCCTCGACGAACGTCTGGATCGCGCGGCCGGCATTCGTCGCGTCGAACGCGTCGAGACGCTCGCGGACCACCTCGATCGTCGCCTGCTGCCGCGACAGCACCCACCGGTCGAACTCGCTGTGCTCGACCGCCGCGGGGAGCTCGTCCGGCGCGATCCCGTTGGCGTTGGCGTACAGAACGTAGAACCCGTGGGTGTTCCACAGCTGCAGCAGGAACTGGCGCAGCGCCTCGCCGATCGCCTCGAGCGAGAACCGGTAGCCGTCCCACGGCTGCTTCGAGGTGAAGAAGAACCACCGCAGCGCGTCGACGCCAAAGCGGTCGATCACCTCCCACGGGTCGACGGTATTGCCCAGCGACTTGGACATCTTGCGCCCCTGCTCGTCGAGGATCAGCCCGAGGCAGACGACGTCGCGGTACGAGGAGCGGTCGAACAGCAGCGTCGAGACCGCCAGCATCGAGTAGAACCAGCCGCGCGTCTGGTCGAGCGCCTCGCAGATGAAGTCCGCGGGGAAACGCTGCTCGAACGACTCGAGGTTCTCAAACGGCGCGTGGTACTGCGCGAACGGCATCGAGCCCGAGTCAAACCACACGTCGATCACCTCGGGCACGCGGCGCATCGGCTCGTCGCACTGCTCGCACGTGAATGACACGTCGTCGACGTATGGCCGGTGTGGGTCGGTGAGCTCGACACCGCTCAGTTCGTGAAGCTCGGCGAGTGACCCGACGGCGCGGACGTGCCCAGTCTCGCAGCGCCACACCGGCAGCGGGGTTCCCCAGTAGCGCTCGCGCGACAGCGCCCAGTCGACGTTGCCCTCCAGCCACTTGCCGAAGCGCCCGTGCTTGACGTGCTCGGGATGCCAGCTGACCGTCTCGTTGGCGGCCAGCAGACGGTCCTTGATCTCGCTCGTGGCGATGTACCAGGACGGCTTGGCGTAGTACAGCAGTGGCGTCCCGCACCGCCAGCAGTGCGGATAGGAGTGCTCGTAGACCTCGGCGCGCAGCAGTCGTCCGCGCGCGCGGAGGTCCTCGATCAGGTCGGGATCGGCGTCCTTGACGTTGCGGCCGGCGTACGGGCCGATCCGCTCGTCGTAGGTGCCGTCGAGCCGCACCGGGTTGATCACGTTCAGCCCCTGCTGCTCGCCGAGGCGGAAGTCGTCCTCCCCGAACGCGATCGCGGTGTGGACGAGCCCGGTCCCGTCGTCGGCGGTGACGAAGTCGGCGGGCAGGACCGTGTGGCCCTTCTCGCCGTACGCCGAGCCGGGGATGAAGTCGAACGGCGGCTCGTACCGGATGCCGACCAGCGCCGAGCCGGGGAACCGGTCGAGGACCTCGGCGCCCTCCCCGAGCACGCGCTCGACCAGCGCCGCGGCGAGCACGAAGACGATCCCGTCCCCGTCGGCGGCGCGCGCCCGCACGTAGGTCAGCTCCGGGTCGACCGCCACCGCCGCGTTTGAGACGAGCGTCCACGGCGTGGTCGTCCAGATCAGCAGCTCATCTCCCGGCTGCAACGGCCCGCGCGGCTGGCGCACCGGCAGACGCACGTACACCGACGGGTCGAGCACGTCCTGGTAGACGCCGGGCTGCCCGAGCTCGTGGCTTGACAGCGTGACCTGGTCACGCGGGCAGTACGGAACGACCTTCAGCTTCTCGTACAGGAGCCCCTTGTCGTAGATCGTCTTCAGCGCCCACCAGACAGACTCGACGTAGTCGGGATCGAGCGTCTTGTACGCGTGCTCGAGGTCGATCCAGAAGCCGATCCGCTCGGTCAGCCGATTCCAGTCCTCGACGTAGCTCAGGACCTTCTCGCGGCAGCAGGCGTTGAACTCGGCGATCCCGAAGCG
>DATKFF010000699.1:0-2462 GCA_035511595.1 Solirubrobacteraceae bacterium
CAGGTCGGTCTCGTAGGCGAGGATCTGCTGCAGGCGCAGCGACCACTGCTGGTCCCAGGGGCGCGGCAGGCCGAGCGCCTCGTTCCAGGCGGGAAGCTGGATCGCGCGGGCGCGAGCGCCGCGCGCGAGCGTCACGGCCAGCGCCTCGAGCGCGATCCGGTACACGTTGTTCTCCGGCTGGGCCTCGGTCAGACCCAGCGAGTTGACCTGGACGCCGTAGCGGAATCGGCGCAGCTTCTCCTCCTCGACGCCGTAGCGCTCGCGGCCGAGCTGGTCCCACAGCTCGCCCATCGCGCGGAGCTTCGCGTGCTCCTCCACGAACCGAACGCCGGCGTTGACGAAGAACGAGATCCGGCCGAAGACGCTGCCCATCAGCTGCTGATCGTTGGCGTCGGGGGACGCCTCGAGGCGCTCGCGGACGGCGTCCAGCACGGCGATCGCGTTGCTCATCGCGTACGCGATCTCCTGGACGGGGGTCGCGCCCGCCTCCTGCAGGTGGTAGGAGCAGATGTTGATCGGGTTCCACTTCGGGACGTGCTTGACCGTGTAGACGATCGTGTCGGCGATCAGCCGCATGCTCGGACCGGGCGGGAACGCATACGTGCCGCGGCTCAAGTACTCCTTGAGGATGTCGTTCTGAGTGGTGCCCTGGAGCTGCTCCTCGGGGACGCCGTGCTCCTCGGCGGTGACGATGTACAGCGCCAGCAGCCACGCCGCGGTGGCGTTGATCGTCATCGAGGTGTTCATCTGCTCGAGCGGGATCCCGTCGAGCAGCGTCAACATGTCGCCCTTGTGGGCGATCGACACGCCGACTTTCCCAACCTCGCCCGTGGCCAGCTCCTGGTCGGGGTCGTAGCCCGTCTGGGTGGGGAGGTCGAATGCGACCGAGAGGCCGGTCTGGCCCTTCTCGAGGTTGCGTCGATAGAGCTCGTTGGAGCGCTTTGCGTCGGAGTGGCCGGCGTACGTGCGCATCAGCCACGGACGGTCGCGCTCCGGCAGACGGGGCGAGGACTGGTCGGCCATAGCGCCATTGTATGGGCGCGATCGCGATGCATCGCCCCTTGCGCGGAGGGTGAAAGAGTTCGTCGGCGGCCGCGCTCGGGTAACGTGAAGCCATGCCCGACGAAAGCACCGCCTCCACCGAGCACGCTCTGATTCAGGAGATCACTGCACCGCTTGCGACTCTGCCCGATGACTCGCTTCCCGACGTGGTCGACGTAGATTTCCCGATCGCCCTGCGGGGCTACGACCGACTGGCGGTCGACGCCTACGTGCGCAGGACCAGCCAGCTTGTCGCCGAGCTGCAGGCGACCCATTCGCCGGAGGCCGCCGTGCGCCGCGCGCTCGAGCGCGTTGGCGAGGAGGTCTCCGACATCCTCAAGCGCGCGCACGACACCGCTTCGCAGATCACCACGCAGTCGCGCAGCGAGGCCGAGGACCGGCTCGAGACGGCCCGCCGGGAGGCCGCCGAGATCACGGCCGGCGCCGATCGCCGGCTCCGGGAGCTCGACGCCGAGACCGACCGCATCTGGTCCGAGCGTCACAGGATCGTCGAGGACGCTCAGGCGCTGGCGCAGCAACTGCTCGAGTTGGCGCGCTCCGCCGCCGACCGCTTCCCAGCGGCGGAAGAGGTTGACGCGGACGGGCCCGATGAGCAACGCCCGGCGACCGAGCTGTTCGACGAGGAGGAGCAGGCCGCCACGCTCCCCGCCGGCGAGCCCGTCGAGGAGGATCCGGCGCACGAGCCCGTGCTCGGCGCTCTGAACGGGGACGAGCTCGCTCCCGGTGAGCCGGACATCGACGCCACGGCGGTGATGCCGCCGCTGCGCGCTCCCGAAGACGATCATCACTCCTAGCCCTCGGCACGCCGGTCGATGCGGCTGATCGACGTCCTTCACCTCGGCCGGGAGCGGGTGATCGGCTGCTGGCAGGTCGGAGACGTGCTGATCGACCCAGGGCCCGGCTCGTGCGTGCCGACGCTGCTCGAGTCGCTCGGCGAGCAGCGGCCACGCGCGCTACTGCTCACCCACATACACCTGGACCACGCCGGCGCGAGCGGGGCCCTGGTCGAACTCTGGCCCGAACTCGAGGTCTACGTACACGAGCGTGGCGCCCCGCACGTGATCGACCCATCACGGCTGCTGGAGAGCGCGCGCCGGCTCTACGGCGCGGACATGGAGCGGCTGTGGGGGGAGACGGTGCCGGTGCCGGAGCGCAACGTCAGGGTGCTCCGCGGCGGTGAGCGGGTGATCGACGGCGCGTTCGAGGTCGCGTACACGCCCGGTCATGCCTCCCACCACGTCTCGTATCTTCGCGACGGAACCGCGTTCGTGGGCGATGTCGGTGGCGTCCGGATCACGCCCGGCTCGCTGACCGTTCCCCCGACGCCGCCCCCCGACATCGACGTCGAGGCGTGGCATGAGTCGATCGATCGGATCCGCGCCTGGAGCCCGGAGCGAGTG
>DATKFF010000700.1:0-3852 GCA_035511595.1 Solirubrobacteraceae bacterium
GCCATGTTGCAGTGGATCACGACCTCGTCGCCGGGCTTCCACCGCGTCACCCCCTCGCCGACCTTCCACACGATTCCGGAGGCGTCCGAGCCGCCGATGTGGTGGCCCCATTGGGGGTGGTCGCCGTACGGGAATACCGACACCGGCTTGCCCTGTGCAGCCCACACGTTGTTGTAGTTGACCCCGGCGGCCATCACCCGCACGATCACCTCGAAGGCGCCCGGTTCGGGAACCTCGATCTCCTCGAGCTGGAAGGCGTCCATCGGCTGGCCCTCGCGCTCCGGGCGGATCACCCATGCGGCCATCGTCTCGGGCAGCTCGCCCGGTTCGACATCGACTTGTGAGACTTGGCTCAGATCAACGGCCACTGCTTTGCACCTTCCTGGACGGGGGCACGGTCTGCGGAGCCGGATCGTACCCAGGCGGGCACGAGGGCGCGCCTTTGCCGGCCTTAATGCGTTGCGACTCAGGCGGCGAGGTCGCGCGCCACGGCGGCTTCGCCGGAGGCCTGCTGCTCGGCGACCGCCGGGACGCCCGCGGCGACCTTTCGCTGGATCAGCGTCGCGGCCAGCACCGCGGCGCCGAGCGCCGTGATCGCGCTGACCGTCAGGCCCGTCCCGAGGGCCGAGATGAACGCGTTGTTGGTCGCCGTGACGATCTGGTGCGAGACGTGGGCGCCGGAGACGCTGCCGCCCGCGCCGAGCGAGCTGGCGATCGTGGAGCGAGTCGCGGCCGAGAGGTGGGGGAGGCTGGAGGCGAGCTCGGACGTGCCGATCGCGGTCACGAGGGCGCCCATCACGGCGACCCCGAAGGTCCCGCCGACCATCCGGCTCATGGACAGCGTGCCTGAGGCGACGCCGGCCTTGGTGCGGTCGACGGAGTTCATCGCGGCGGTGCTCATCGGCGACATCACAAGCCCCATCCCGAGCCCCATCAGGATGAACCCGGGGAGCAGCAGCCCGTAGCCGGTGTGGGGCGTGATCCCCGACTGGATGAAGAGCGCGGCCGATACCAGCAGCAGGCCGAGCGTGATCAGCGGTCGCGGTCCGATCCGATCCGACAGGCGTCCGGCGATCGGCCCGGCGGCGATGATCACGATCGTCGAGGGCAGGAACCGCACGCCGGTCTGAAGCGGGGAGTAGTGCAGGACGTTCTGCAGGTACAGGGTGAGGAAGAAGAACTGCGAGAACATCGCGAACGTGACGAAGAACGCGACCAGGTTCGAGCCGAGGAACGACCGTGACCTGAAGAAGCTGAAGTCGACCATCGGCGCGCGTGAGCGCAGCTCGATCTGGACGAAGCTGAATAGCCCGATCACGGCGAGCGAGAACAGCGCGACCACGCGGGTCGAACCCCAGTGCCAGCTGTTGCCCTCCACGAGGGCGAGCACAAGCGCCGTCAGGCCCAGCGTGAGCGTCGCGATGCCGGCGTAGTCCACGCGGCGGTCGACGGTCTCGTCCCGGCTCTCGCGGGTGGCGAACAGCGTCACGGCGACCGCGATCAGCGCGATCGGGGGGTTGATGAAGAAGATCGCGCGCCAGCTGACCGACTGGGTCAAAAAGCCGCCGAACACCGGGCCGATGGCCAGCGCCATCGCGCTCACGCCCGCCCACGTGCCGATCGCCATTCCACGCTGCTCCGCTGGGAATGTCTGCGTGATGATCGACAGCGTCGCGGGCATCATGCACGCCGCGCCAATCCCCTGAATCGCCCGGAACGCCACGAGGATCGTGCCGTTCGGCGAGAGCCCGATCACCAGGCTCGAGATGCCGAATACGACGACCCCGATCAGGAACAGGCGTCTGCGGCCGAAGATGTCCCCGAGGCGGCCGCCGGTCACCATGAAGACGGCGAGCGTCAACGTATAAGCGTTGATTGTCCACTCGAGTGCCGAGAGCGACGCGTGAAGATCGCGCTGGATGGAGGGCAGCGCCACGTTCACGACGGTGTTGTCGAGCATCATCATGAACAGCGCGAAGCACATCGCGCCGAGGGTCCACCAGCGGCGGTTCTCCTCGGTGATCAACCGTTGCCGATGCGCCACGAGCCGTGCGGTCACGAGGCCTCCAGACGAAGGCTCGCTACCTCCGGCCGCGCCAGCAGCTCGACCAGCGCCTGGGACAGCGCGCGGCGCTCGCCCGGGCCCAGGCCCGCGACGAACTGTTCCAGCCCGTTGAGGCGCGCCGCGTTGAGGCGCGCGATCACCGCCTGTCCCTGGGGAGTGATGCTGACCCGCTTCATCCGCCGGTCGTCGAGATCCTCGTGGCGCGCGACGAAGCCCCGACGCACGAGGTCGTCGACCATTCTGCTCGCCGCGGGCAGCGAGACGTGCACGAGCTCGGCCCCCTGCTTCAGCGTCAGTTCGTGCGTGGCCTCGGCGAGGTGGTGCAGGAGCTTGATCTGGGTGAGCGAGAGCTCGAGCTCGCCGACGGCCTCGAACAGGTCCGCGTTGCAGTTCTTGTGCAGGTGGGAGACCAGCGCGTACAGGTCCGCGGCAAGCGCCTTGTCCTGCGCGTCAGCGCCGGCGGCGGCGTCTGTCGTAGTTGCTTGCACGCATGCAAGTATTGCATTCGCGGCAAGGATGTGCGTTGCGGCAGGGCTCCGCCGGAGACCTACGGCTGGAGCAGCGCGCTGTTCGCGTCGGGGCGGGGATGGCCGACGTGCAGGAGGGCCGCCTGGATTCCGGCCGGAGTGGCGGCCGCCGCCTCGGTCGAGGCGGTCGGCGAGATGCCGACCGTGTAGTCGCCCGGCGAGTTCAGGTTGACCGTCACCTGCGCCGTCCCCTGGGGGCTGATCGGCCCGGTGGCGGCGAGCGGCTGGGCGGCGCTCGCACCTGCCGGCAGGACGCTGAGCGATTCCGAGTTGCTCGCCTGGTTGGTGACGATCAGCTCGACCGGTCCGGCGCCCACCGAGGCGGGGGACACGGACACGCGCTGATCGTTGATGTAGACCGTCAGGTTGACCGGGATGGGCGGCCGCGGCTGGTTAGCGTAATGCGCACCACCGCCACCGCAGCCGGCGACCGCGGTGGTCGCGACGATGAGCATCCCGACGGTGGTCCCTCGCATCGTAAACGTGCCACTCCTCACTCAGAGGAATGAACCCTAATGGACCGCGGGGTCCCGCGCGCCGCCAGGGTCAGGCGGTCGAGTTCCGCGTGAGCGTCCTGCGCCGGCGGTCGAGCTTGCGCAGCTCCCGCTGGAGCTCGTCCCACGACTCGGACTCCACACGCTCGTACTCCTCGCCGCTCAGATCGCGAAGCTGGTCGTTGTAGGCCTGCCACGCCTGACGTTTGCCGTCATCGAGTTCGCGGAGCTTCTCCGCGTCAGAGACGATTGCGGTCATGCCCACGACTCCTTCGTAGGTTCCATGTCGGCGATGGTACCCCGGCAGCCTGTCGCCGAGACATCGCGCGCTGCCGCCCGGTCGCTGCACCGCGCCTTGCATACCGTCCGGTGGCGGGCGTATCACAACTGACTTGGAACTCCTCGAGCAGCCGATCGCCACCGCCGAATTCGTGGTCGTCGATACCGAGACCAACGGGCTCGGCGGTGAGGGCTGCGAGCTGGTGGAGGTCGGCGCGGTGCTCGTCGGGGGTGGCGAGCTGCACGATCGTTGGAGCTCGCTCGTCCGCGCGGGCGCGCCGCTGCGCCGCAGCATCGGTCGCCTGACCGGCATCACCCAGCAGATGCTCGACGGCGCGCCACCGCTCGAGCAGGTGCTGCCGTTGTTCGCCCGGACCCTCCCCGGCCGCGTCCTGGTCGCGCACAACGCGCCGTTTGACCGGCGCGTCCTCCGCCAGGCGTTCGATCGCGTCGGGCTCGAGTGGCCGGACGCGCCGGTGCTCTGCAC
>DATKFF010000701.1:0-2076 GCA_035511595.1 Solirubrobacteraceae bacterium
CCGGTGATGAGGAACAGGTTCGGGAATCCGCTCACGGTCAGGCCCAGATAGGTGCGCGGGCCGTGCGCCCACTTGTCGGACAGCTTCAAGCCGTCGCGCCCGACGATGCCCAGCTTCATCAGCGGACCGGTCATGGCGTCGAAGCCGGTGGCGAGCACGATGATGTCGACGTCGTACTCGGCGTTCGTGGTACGGACCCCGGTCTCGGTGATCGACTCGATCGGGGCGCTCTTGATGTCGACCAGTGTCACGTTGTCCTGGTTGAACACCTCGTAATAGTTGGTCTCCAGCGGCGGGCGCTTGGTTCCGTACGGATAATCCTTGGGCGCGAGCAGGTCGGCGACGGCCGGGTCGTTCACCCGTTCGTTGATGCGCTCGCGGATGTACTCGGCGATGGTGTCGTTGGCATTCTTGTCGAACAGAATGTCCTGATAGCTGTCGATGAACAGCCGGAACCCGCCGGCGTGCCACCGCTCATCGAAGGTGCGGCGCCGCTCCTCGGCGGACACCGCTAGGGCGGAGGGCTGCACCTGGCTGTAGGGCACGCCGAGGAAGTGGTTGCGCGAGGCGTCGCGGACCTGGGCGTAGTTGGCCTTCACCGCGCGAACCTCGTCGGGATCCGCGGGCCGATTGACGATCGGGGAGGCGTAGTTCGGTGTCCGCTGGAAGACCGTCAGGTGCCCCGCGGTCTTCGCGATCTCGGAGATCGCCTGAATGCCGCTGGACCCGGTCCCGATGATGGCGACCCGTTGGCCGGTGAAATCGACGTTCTCGTCGAGCCAATTTCCGGTCAGGTACACCTGCCCGCGGAACGACTCGACGCCGTCGAACTCGGGCGTCTTGGGCACCGACAGGTTGCCCGCCCCGGAGATCACGTACCTGGCGGTGACGGTGTCGCCGCGCCCGGTGCCGACCCGCCACAGGCTGGCGTCGTCGTCCCACACCATCGAGTTCACCCGGGTGTCGAACACGATGTCTTTGCGCAGGTCGAACCGGTCGGCAACGTGGTTCAGGTAGCGCAGGATCTCGGGCTGGCCGGCAAAGCGCTCGCTCCACTCCCAGTCCTGCTGCAGTTCCTCGGAGAACGAGTATGAGTAGTGCACGCTCTCGATGTCGCACCTCGCGCCCGGGTACCGGTTCCAGTACCACGTGCCACCGACGTCGGACGCAGCCTCGTAGACCCGTACGGACAGGCCCAGCTGGTCGCGAAGCTTGTGCAGCGCGTACAGCCCGGCGAAGCCGGCACCGATCACGATCGCGTCGAAGTCGGTGACGGCGGTCGCGGTGTTGTGCTCGTCGATGATGGCGGTCATTGGTGGTCCTCCCGAGGTCGTGGGCCGTTTGGTCGATGGCTTCCAGACTCGGCGGTACGGCCGCAGAAAACATGGGGCAGATCACCCCATCGACTACCCGCTTTTCGGATCGGCGTGCGCGCTCGCCACCCACGCGGCGATCTGCGACCTCGAGGTGAAGTCGAGTTTCGCCAGAATGCGCTCGACGTGCCCGTCGACTGTGCGCGGCGAGATGACGAGCGATTCGGCGACCGCGCGGTTGCTCATGCCCTGTGCGATCAGCGCGGCGATCTCCCGCTCTCGTTTCGTCAGCGGTGACTTCGCCGGGCGCGCCTGCGCCGACCGGCCGGCGCCGAGTGCGAGGTCGATCGCCGCGTCCTTGCCGAGACGTGCAAGCCGCGCCGAGAGCTCCGTGAACCGCTTTCGCCCCAATGCCTTCGCGACCTTGTCCGTCGACTCGACCGAGTCGCGGTGAATGTGCGGGCCGAACGCCTCGACGGTCGTTCCGAGCGCCGTCCAGACCGCGGTGGCGGCGCCGACCAGTTCGGTGGCGCGCTCGTAGTTCGATCGCGACAGCTCGACCCAGCTGATCAGCTCGATGCTCAGCGCGGTGCAGATGCTGTCCTTGAAATCCCGTTGCAGCAGCAGCGCGCCCCGGGCGTCGCGCTGCGCACCGTCGAGGTCGCCGAGATGCCAGCGGGCCACCCCGCTGATCCATAGTGAGTACGCGTGCGTCCACCGCTCGCCGTGCTCGCCGCTCAGGCCTAGTGCGTGTGCGCAGGTC
>DATKFF010000702.1:0-5650 GCA_035511595.1 Solirubrobacteraceae bacterium
GCCGTGTCCGCGCCGCGCGAGCTCGCGCGCGATCTCGGCTCCGATCCCGGCCGACGCGCCCGTCACGTGCGCGGTCGATTTCGCGGTTGGGTTCGGAAGGCTCATGAGCGCGACAAGCCTACCTCCCCCCGATCGGGGGGAAGTCGGTTCATTGCCTGTACCCGCGCTAGTGCGCGTGCGTAGATGGGGTCGAATGGCGCATACCGCGATCCTCTTTCCCGGACAGGGCAGCCAGAGCTCGGGCATGCGCGACGCCGTCGCGCGCGTCCGACCGGACCTGCTCGCGCTCGCTGGCGAGGTGGTCGGCGAGGACCCGTTCCCGCGCGCCGACGAGGGGACGAAGTTCGCGCAGCCCGCGATCTTCTGCGCGAGCCTGGCCGGCTGGGCGGCGCTCGGCAAGCCGGAGGCCGAGTACATGGCCGGGCACTCGCTCGGCGAGCTCGGCGCGCTCGTCGCCGCCGGATGCTTGGGAGAACGCGACGGGCTCGAGCTCGTCGCGCTGCGCGGAAGGTTGATGCAGGAGGCGGGCGAACTCGCCGGGGACGGCGGCATGCTGGCGCTGCTCGGAGCAGGCGCCGCCGACCACGCCGCCGAGCTCGCCGACACGCACGGGTTGGCGGTCGCCAACGACAACTGTCCGACTCAGATCGTGCTTTCCGGAGCGCGCAGCGAGCTCCCGGCCGCGGCCGAGGCCGCTGAGGCGCTCGGCCTGCGCGCGATGCCGCTGCCCGTCACCGGCGCGTTCCACTCGCCGATGATGGAATCGGCCGTCCCGGAGTTCGTCGCGGCGCTCGAGCGCGTGCAGTTCGGCGAGCCACACGTGACCGTCCTCTCGGCGGTCACCGCGCAGCCGTTCGACGACGTCCGTGCGCGGCTGGCCGAGGGGCTGACGATGCCGGTGCGGTGGCGCGAGACGATGCTCGAGCTGCATCGACTCGGCGCCGAGCGGTTCGTCGAGGTTGGGCCGGGACGGGTTCTGACGGGCCTGGCCAAGCGGACGCTTCGGGACGTGGAGCTGGTCAATGCTTGAGTCGCCCGACGTTGCGGGGCGCGCGGCGTCGGCGCTCGCCGAGACGATGCCGGCGCACGTGACGCGGGCCGCGTTTCACTCGATCGCGATCGAGCTGCCGCCCGGACGGCTGAGCAGCGCCGAGGTCGCCGCTCGGCTCGAGATCAGCGAGGAGTGGATCCTCTCTCGCACGGGGATCCACGAGCGGCCGATGGCGGGTCCCGACGAGCGGCTGTCCGACTACGCCGCCCGCGCGGGCGCGGCCGCGCTCGCGCGCGCCGGCGTCGACGGATCGGAGCTTGACCTGGTGCTCGTCGCCACGATCAGCGCGGACGAGGTGACGCCCAACACGGCGCCGCTCGTGGCGCACGCGCTGGGTGCACACCGCGCCGGCGCGTTCGACATCGGCTCGGCCTGCACCGGCTTCCTGTCGGCGGTCGCGATCGCGGCGGCCGCGATCGAGAGCGGGCGGGCGCGGTGGGTGCTCGTCGTCGGGGCAGACTTCATCACGCGGATGATCAACTGGGAGGACCGCAAGAGCGCGGCGCTGTTCGGCGACGCCGCCGGGGCCGCGGTGCTGGGTCCGGCGGACGGCGAGCACGGAGTGATCGGGCCGATCGTGCTCGGCGCCGACGGCTCCAACGGCGAGACGATCATGATCCCCAATCCCGAGCGCAAGATCGTGATGGACGGTCCCGAGGTCTACAAGCACGCGGTCGCGCGGATGGCGGAGTCGACGCTCGCCGCGCTCGACCGCAGCGGGATGACGATCGACGACATCGACCTGTTCGTCTATCACCAGGCAAACGCCCGGATCACGCAAGCCCTCGGCGAGCGTCTCGGCGTCGAGCCCGAGCGGGTCGTCGACTGCATCGCGCACTACGGCAACTCCTCGGCAGCGACACTGCCGCTGGCGCTCGCGTCCGCCGAACGCGACGGGCGGCTGAAGCCCGGGGCGCGGGTGGTGCTCGGCGCGTTCGGGGGCGGTTTCACGTGGGGCGGTGGCGTGATCGAGTGGGGAGCCTCCGGCGATGCCTGAGCGCGAGGGCTGCGCGTTGGTGACCGGCGCCTCGCGCGGAATCGGGGCCGCGATCGCGCGTGCGCTGGCGCGCGACGGATGGCCGGTCGGCGTCAACTACCGCACCGACCCAGCGCGCGCGGAGGCCGTTGTCGCCGAGATCGAGCGCGACGGCGGCCGGGCGGTGGCGCTCGCCGCCGACGTCGTCGACCCGGGCGCTCCCGACGAGCTGTTCGGCGCGCTCGAGGATCACTACGGCGCGCCGGTGCTGGCGCTGGTGAACAACGCCGGGATCGCACGGGACAACCTGACGCCGTCGCTCGGCGACGAGGAGTGGTCCGCGGTGATCGAGACCGACCTGAACGCCGCGTTTCGCTTCACCCGCCGCGCGCTGGTGCCGATGATGCGGGCCCGTACCGGGAGGATCGTCAACATCTCGTCCGTCACCGGGCTGCGCGCCAACCCCGGGCAGTCGAACTACGCCGCCGCCAAGGCCGGTCTGATCGCACTGACCAAGACCGCCGCCGTCGAGGTCGCCCGGCGCGGGGTAACGGTCAACGCCGTCGCGCCCGGGTGGATCGACACCGACATGACCGCCGAGGTCTCACAGGACCTACTCGCGGCGGTCCCCGCGCGCCGCGCAGGCACCCCCGACGAGGTCGCGGCGTGCGTACGCTTCCTGGCTTCCGACGAGGCCAGCTACGTCACCGGGGCGGTGCTCTCGGTGGACGGGGGACTGGCCGCATGACTTCGCAGAACCACTACGACACAGGAGTACACACATGCCAGCAGTAACAGCAGAGCAGGTCGAGGGGCGCGTGATCGAGGCGCTCGCGAGCTTTGGTCCCGACGCCGATCAGATCGCCCGTTCCTCGACGTTCGAAGAGCTCGACATCGACTCGCTCGACCTGGTCGAACTCGCCCAGATCGTCGAGGACGAATACGGCGTCGTGCTCAAGGGCGAGGACATGAAGAACCTGCAGACGGTCGGCGACGCGATCGACCTGATCGTCAGCAAGGCGGGTGTTTAGGCCGGCGCGCCGGCGAACGAGACGAACCGAGTTGGTGAGTCGATGAAGCGAACAGTCGTAATCACAGGAATCGGCGCGGTCACGCCCCTCGGGGTCGGCGGCCGCCAGCTACACGAGCGCTGGGCCGCAGGCACCTGCGGGATCGCCGACGGCCTCGGCGCGTGCGTCGACTTCGAGCCGGGCGAGTTCCTGTCGATAAAGGAGGTCCGCCGGTTGGACCGCTTCTCGCAGTTCGCACTGGTCGCGGCCGCCGAGGCGACCGCGCAGGCCGGATGGGAGGGAGAACCGCCGTATGACCCCATGCGCGTCGGGTGCGTGATCGCGACCGGCATCGGCGGCCAGTCGACGGTCGAGGCGCAGCTCGACGTGATGCGCGAGCGCGGCGCGAAGATGGTCTCACCGCTCGGGATCCCGCAGTACATGCCCAACGCGGCGGCGGCGGCGGTGTCGATGAAGCACCGGCTGCAGGGGCAGGCGTACGGCGTCGTCTCGGCGTGCTCGGGCGGCGCGCACGCGCTCGGATCGGCGCTGCGGATGATCCAGTACGGCGATGCCGATGCGGCCGTCGCCGGCGGCTCGGAGGCGGCGCTGACCGACTTTGCGTATGCGTGCTTCGCCTCGATGCAGGCGGTTTCGCCGACCGGGATCTCCCGGCCGTTCGACGCGCGCCGCGACGGGTTCGTGATGGGCGAGGGCGCCGGCGTGCTCGTGCTGGAGGAGGCCGAGGCCGCGAAGGCCCGCGGAGCCACGATCCTCGGAGAACTCGCGGGCTACGGCTCGACCTCCGACGCCTTCCACCTGACCGCGCCAGAGCCGACCGGCACCCCCGCCGCGCGCGCGATCGAGCTCGCGCTGGCCGATGCCGAGCTGCTCCCCAGCGACGTCACGTACGTCAACGCCCACGGCACCTCGACGCAACTGAACGACGCGGCCGAGACCGCGGCGCTAAAGCGGGCGCTCGGTGACGAGCGGGCGAAGAAGATCCCCGTGTCTTCGACCAAGTCGGCGATCGGGCACCTGCTTGGCGCCGCCGGCGCCGTCGAGGCGGTCGCGACGCTCGAGACGCTCCGCACCCGCGTGATCCCGCCGACGCTCGGGTATGAGGTCCCCGACCCGGAGCTCGATCTCGACTACGTGCCCGGCGAGGCGCGGCCCTTGATCCTCGCCAACGGCCACGCGCCGGCGGCGATCTCGAACTCGTTCGCGTTCGGCGGGCACAACGTCGCGCTCGTCCTGCGCGGAGCGCGGTGATGGCGCTCGAGACGATCAGCGCCCCGCCGCCGATACTCGAGCCCCACGTCCGGCTGACGCCGCTCGAGCGGCTCGAGGCGCTGTGCGATCCCGGGACGCTGCAGGTCCTGCGCTCCCGCGTGATCTCGTCTCGGCTGGGCGACCGGGCGCAGGCCGGCGACGGCGTTGTCGGCGGCACCGGCACGGTCGATGGCCGTCCGATCGCCTGTTACGCCGAGGACGGAACGTTCTTCGGCGGCTCGCTCGGCGAGCGCCACGCCGACACGGTCGTGCGCGTGCTGCAGATCGCTGGCCGCTCCCGGATCCCCGTGGTGGCATTCGTCGAGTCCGGCGGCGCGCGCATGCAGGAGGGCACCGCGGCGCTCGCCGGCTACGGCCGGATCTTCCGCGAGACCGTTTCGCTGACCGGCGTGGTCCCGCAGATCTCGGTCGTCTCCGGCGCCTCGGCCGGCGGCGGCGCCTACTCGCCGGCGCTCACCGACCTGATCCTGATGACCGAGGACGCCGCGATGTTCCTGACCGGGCCCGGAATCGTCCGCGAGGCGCTCGGCGAAGAGGTCGACGCCGCGTCGCTCGGTGGCCCGCGCGTGCACGACCGCAACGGCGTCTGCCACATGGTCGTGCCGGACGAGGCACAGGCTGCGGCGCGCGTTCGCGAGCTGCTGGCCTACCTGCCGTCCTCCGCCGGTGAGGACACCCCGCGGGTCGCGCCGCGTGAGCCCGAATTCCCCGACCCTGGCGCGCTCGTGCCGGACGAACAGCGACGCTCCTACGACATCCGTGAGCCGCTGCGGGCGATCGTCGACGAGGGCTCGATCATGGAGCTGTGCCCGCGCTGGGCGCGGAACATGGTCACGGCGCTCGCGCGGATCGCGGGACAGCCGGTGGCGATCGTGGCCAACCAGCCCCACTATCTCGGCGGGGTGCTCGACGCCGAGTCCTCGGAGAAGGCGGCCCGGTTCATCGGTTTCTGCGACTCGTTCGGGCTGCCGCTGCTGGCGATCGTCGACACCCCAGGGTTCATGCCCGGCACGCGTCAGGAGCAGGCGGGCGTGATCCGCCACGGCGCGTCGCTGGTGCGGGCGTTCGCGTCCGCGCGCGTGCCGAAGCTGACGGTAGTGCTCCGCAAGGCCTACGGCGGCGCGTACATCACGATGAACTCGCGCGATCTCGGCGCCGACCTCGTGCTGGCGTGGCCCAAGGCCGAGCTGGGGATCATGAGCGCCAGGGCCGCCGTCGGGATCGTCCATCGCCGTGAGCTGCGGGTGGCGGGCGACCCGACCGCCGAGCGGGAACGTCTGGCCGACGCCTACGCGCAGGAACATCTTCTGGCCGAGGCGG
>DATKFF010000703.1:0-4566 GCA_035511595.1 Solirubrobacteraceae bacterium
GGATGTGCTTGTTGGTGAGGAGTCCGTACTCGATCGCCTCGGGCTTGACGACCGGGATGAAGAACGGCGGTATGAGCATGTTCACCTCATCACTACCGAACAGCTCGTACTCCATTCCGAGCGTCATCACCGTTCCGTAGCTGCCGTTCTTCCAGCTGAACCCGTACGTGTCGCGGAACGTGCGAACGGTCAGCGTCGGGCCGTCGAAGCTCTGGCCGAGCGCCGGAATCACATGGATTGGGCCGGTGGTCGCTCCGCGCGGAACGACGAACGTCAACGAGGTGCCGTCGCCGGCGATCGACGTCGCGGTCGACACGTTGTCGGGGTCGCCGATCGCGACGCTGGTACCGGGGCAGAACCCGGCGCCGCGCAACGTCACGCCCGTGCCCGGCGCCCCCAAGGCCGGCGTCGAGACGAGGCTCGGGGTGAACGCCGTGCCCGTCTGGATGACGTTGTCCACCTCGCCCGGCTCGATCGTGAGCTTGCCGGCGTAGTTGGATTGCGTGGCATATCCGCTCGCGTCCGCAAAGACGGCGAGGTCCTGTGGACCCGCGGGCGCGGTTCCGGCCGGTACCGCGAGATCGACGGTGACGGTCGCGACGTTGCCTGAGGGCGTCACCGTGGCGCTTGCATGGCTCGAATCCAAGACTTGGCCGCCGCCCGAAATGCCGGTGATGACCACGCCCGGTTGGAACGCCGTGCTTACCGAAACGGTCAGCGGCTGATTGAAGCTGCTTTCGGTATTCACTTCAACCTTGACCTGGCGCGGCGTACACGGAGCCAGCGTGACCGAGGGTGGGGTCGCGACCGTGAAGGCTGGATACTCCGTGAAGGCAATCTGGACGCTCGCCTTCTTTTGCGATGGGAGCCCCTTATCGACGTAGCCGGTGACCGTGAGGTAGGTCGAGAAGAGCGGCGCGTTCGTGGCGACCGAGAGGGTGAGGACGGAGCTGCCGGTGGTCGTCGGGTTGGGTGAGAACGACGGCGTCACGTCGGGCGGGAGCCCCGAGACCTCGAGCGACACCGGGCTGGCAGTAGGGTTGGGGTTGTTGGTCCAGGTGATCGGGATGGTGATATGAGCCTGCCCACCGACAGCGGCGGCCGCCGCCGTCGGGCTTGATCCGAGGCGGAAGCTCGACGCGGGGGGCGAGGACGGCGCGTCGTATGTGAGGTCGTCGACGAGCAGGAACTGCGTGCTGTGGGTCTCCAGGACGTGAGTCGTCGCCGACCCGTACGTGGTGTTCACCTCGCCGTACTCGATCGCGACGTAGGCGATGTTGTCGGTCGTCGAGCTGACCTGGGCGTGTACATAGGTTCCCGGTGTCGACGAGAGTGTGGTCTCCTGTTGGTCGACGATGCTGCCGTTCGCGTCGAGTGCTGTCGTCACCACGTGCGACGAGGGTGTCCCGGCCTGCATCGTGACCCAGTAGTCGACGGAGTCGGTCGAGTACCCGAGCGAGAAGAACGTCGCCGTCGGCCAGAACTCGCCGTTGTAGCAGCCGTCGAGCTTGATCGAGTTGGTCCCTGAGTGCGCCGGGTCGGTGTTGTCGAGCGTCGGCGGGGAGCAGGTCGGACCGTCGCTGAATCCGGCGTCGGACGTCTTCATGAATGTCGGGCCGGCGGGCGTTCCCGGGGGGCCGTACTGATTTGTCACCTGCTGCCCCGCAAGGGCGCCTGACTCGAAGTCGATCGTCGTCGGCGCAGCACGCGCAGAGCCGGTCATGACCGCAAGCGCGGCGATCGACACAGCCAGCCCTGCGACCAGCCGTGTCCTCACCGGTGTGTGGGATCCGAGCACCTGCTCCTCACAGCGTGATCGGCACCTTGGCCCCGTTGTAGCCGGGGGCGCTGATCGCCACAGTCGCGCCCTGGCCCGAGGACCCGGTCACCTTGAGCTTCGCCTTGCCCTTGGCGCTCGTCGTCTTGGTCTGGCCCAGCGCTGAGGCCGTCGCGCCGCTCACCGGGTCGCCGGCATCGGTCACGTGCACCTTGAGCTTGAACTCGTGCTTTGACAGCTGCTCGACCGCCACGCTCGCCGACAGCTGGGGACGGACGCGAGCGGTGTAGATCCCGCTCGTGGTCGATGCCCCCAGCGGGGATCCGGTGAGGAGCAAGTCGAGTGGCCCGAGCCGTCCATCGCCCTGGAGCGCGTTCAGGAAGTTCCAGTCGTAGTGGTACTGCTGGATCGGCTCGAAGCGGGTCACCGCGTTGTTCGAGCGGGTGACGGCGATGATCCCCTTGCCATTGATCTGTCCGTACCAGAAGACCCAGATGCGGCCGTCAGAACCGGTCGCGACGCCCCACCTGGTTGCGAATAAGCCCTTTACCGTCCCGACCGCCACCGATCCGCTGCCGTAGCGCAGCAGCCTGATGTGCGTGGTCGGGTTTCCCCAGTTCGCCGGGTACGCTGCGAACACGCCCGGCCCGGCGTCGCGGCCGGCGATGATCAGCGGTACGCCCGTTCCGTACTGCGCGGGGATCGGCGCCTTCTCGGCACCGCCGGTGGATGGGGCGACCTGCTGGAGCCAGAGACCGCCTTGGCCGGCGTTCGAGTCCCAGCTCGCGACATCGGCACCGGTGGCGGCGTCGACGGCCGAGTCGACGTTGCCTGCGGCGTTGTCGGAGTTGTTCGTGAGCAGGTAGGTGGGCGAGCCGGTGCCGAACCCGTTCTGGATCACGATCCCGCCACAGCAGCCCGCAGTGAAGACGGGCGTCCCTTGCGAGACCTGGAGGGTGAGGGCGCTGTCGCCGAACTCCATCGAGCCGCTGCCGATGTCGGCGGGCGCCGACCAGCTGGAGCCGCCGTCGGTGGAGGAGATGCCCCAGGGGCCGTCATCGCTGCTCGGCGAGCCGCCGAATACGGCCTCGAGCGTTCCGCCGGGCAGGACCGCGAGCCCGGGGACCCCGTTGGGCGCGCCGCCCGACTGGTTGCCCCACGACAGCGCTTGCACCTGCGGGCCTACGTGGCCCGAGGGGCTGATCGACACGGCCCCGACCCCGTTGGCGGAGTTCCCCCAGTTGAGGTTGGTCTCGTAGACCATGTGCAGCGTCCCGTCCGCAGTGCGCGCGAAGCCGGCGGGGACGAAGCCGGGGCTGGTCTTCGATGCGATCAGCGTCGGATGCAGTGACTTGGCAAGGGCGCCGGCGGGCGCGATCAGTGCTGCCGCCAATACCAGCAGCGACGTCCGGAGCAGGCGTGTTTTCATGAGTCCCCCTCGATGTTGGTGTTCAGCGGATTGAGATCGTCCGGTGCGTCGAGCGCCGGCCGGCGGTCAGCGTGAGTCCGTACCGGCCGGCTGGCAGCCCGCGTCTCACCGTGAGCGCCGCCTGTGACGCCTTGCCGTTTGACGCGATCCCGGTTGCGACCGTCCTGCCGCCCCGAGTGAGGGTGGCGTGGATCTCACGAGCCGACAGGACGAGGTTGCCCGTTACCAGCTGCGGCGTGCACCTGCTCCGGGCGCACCGGAGCAGCTCGACCAAGCCAGTCGAGGCGGGGGCGAGGGTCGTCCGCGTAGTCGGGCCCGGCAGCATGTTCGGCCCGCCGATCGGGGTGACGGTCGCGCTGAAGCCGAACGTCGGGTCCACACCGGTGAGCAGCAGGCGCCGGCGGGTGGTGAAGCCCGAGACCACCCGGCCGTCGGTGCCACGGATCAGAATGCGGTACTGGCGCGCGCCTGGAGCGGCGGTCCAGCTCAATACCGCGGTCGACGCGCCGCGGGAGAAGTGGGCGTGACGAATGCGGCCTGGGCGCTGCGCGGGAGGTGCGACGTACCGACCGACGGTCATCGTCCGCAGCGGTGCGCCGGCGCTGGTCTGGAGGTAGGCGAAGATCGCGCGGGTCCGTCCGACGGCATCCTCAGGCGTGAAGGTGATCGTCCCGGACGCGCGCCGCACGGTCGCGAGCACGTGGACGCTGTCGCGACCACGCTCGACGAACTGGACCTGTGTTCCGGCGACGTAGTTCTTGATCGCGTAGCGCAGCGACCAACGGCGACCGTGCGCGTGGCGAACCTTCACCGTGATCCGGGCGGGCGGCACATCCTGGGCGGCGGCCACCGAGCTGATCGGGGCCGAGCCCGCCGTCGGCTGGATGTTGTAGAGCCCGCCCTTGGGGTGACGGAAGAACACGATCACCGAGTGACCGTCGGGCGCGATCGCGCTGATGAACTCGCCGCCCGCGGTGCTGATCTGCCCCGGCGCGGCCGGCGTCGTGTAGATCTGGCCGTCTGGCGCGTAGATCTGCACGACCGGAACGCCGCTGCTCGAGCTGATCAGCATCTCCTGGCCGTCAGTTCCGCCCGGGAGTCTGACCGTGCCGCCACCGCGGGTGTCCGCCGCGGTGAGCTGGGTTGCGCCGGTCACGTCCCGGGCGGAACTGACGAAGCCCCCGGTGTGAGGTGTCACAGGCTTTTCCTTGTACTGCTTGAGCTGGTCGTCGCAGTTGCTGAAGCCGAAGAAGCCGCCGCCGATGCCGCCGTTGGAGAAGTCGTAGTGGCCCTGGACGCCGAAGCCGTCGACGTCTGCGCAGCCGGCGATCTGCTTGTCGTTGACGAGCCCCGCGACCTC
>DATKFF010000704.1:0-2616 GCA_035511595.1 Solirubrobacteraceae bacterium
GCGCGCCCCAGGTCGGGTGATCGTCGAAGACGGTGTGCGCGAATCCGACCAGCCGCGCGGAGTCCCAGGCGACGATCGTTCGAACGCGACCGTCGGGGTTCCGCAGCCGCTCGGTCCACACCGCCACTCGGTCCTCCGCAACGTCACCGTCGAGGAAGGCGTCCGAATATGCGCCCCGGTAGTGACGGCGCCAGCTGTCGGCGTGAAGCGCGGCGATGGCCGGTGCGTCGGCCGACGTGCCGATTCGAAACTCCAGGCCAGGCCGGGTCACCTGGACGATTATCCGTAACTCCGCGCCCGATCCCCCTGTAGCTTGCGCGGATGCGGCTGAGGGCGGCGATCTGGGCTTCTGCGACGGCGCTCGTAGCGCTCGCCTGCGCGGCACCCGCAATGGCGCGCTCTGACGTGATCCGCGCCGGCCGGGCCCGCTTCGAGGTTTTGACGCCGACGCTGATGCGGGTCGAGTACGCCGCGGACGGCCGGTTCCAGAACCGCCCGACGATGACCGCGACCCGGGCGCCGCTACCGGTCCCGCCGCTCGCCGTCTCACGTGCGAACGGGTTGCTGACGATCCGCACGCGAGCGCTCACGTTGCGCTACCGGCTCGGGTCGGGGGCCTTCGCGGCAGGGAACCTCACGGCGAGCTTCACCCTCGGCGCCAAGCCCGTGACCGTCGATCCCGCCCCCGGCGACGCCCAAGGCAACCTCGGCGGCTGGCGCCGCGGGCTCGATCTCCTCGACAGCCCTGTCCAGCTGAGCGACGGCCTGCTCTCCAGCGCCGGCTGGTATGTGCTCGACGACACGACCACGGCCCTGCTCACGAGCGGATCGCCGGGCTTCGCCGTCCGGCCGGCGCATCGCGGCCCCTATCAGGACTGGTACCTGTTCGCCTACGGACACAACTACGCCCGCGGACTCGAAGACCTGCGCGCCCTGACAGGTCCGGCCCCGATGCTCCCGCGCAGCGCGTTCGGGGTCTGGTTCAGCCGCTACTACCCCTACTCGGAGTCCGACTACCAGACGCTGCTCACGGCCTTTCGCTCCAACCGCGTTCCGCTCGACACGCTGTCGGTCGACACCGACTGGAAGCGTGAGAGCGATCCGACGACGGCGCCATTCGCCGCGATCGTCGCCGGGGCGCCGGGCAAGCCCTACAGCTGGGACGGGTGGGAATGGGACACGACGCTGTTCCCAGACCCGCAGCGATTCATCGACTGGGCGCACTCGGAGGGCCTGTCGATCACGCTCAACATCCATCCATCGATCTCCACCAACGACCCCCAATGGCCGGCGACCAACGCGGCCGCGGGCGGCCTTCAGACCTCGAACGGCGAGTGCAGGATCCTGATCGCCGACCCGACCGCGCAGTGCGGCGTGTTCGATTGGACCAACCCCCGGCAGATCGACGCGTACTTCGCGTTGCACAAGCCGCTCGAGCAGGATGGCGTCGACTTCTTCTGGCTCGACTGGTGCTGCGATGCCTCGAGTGCCGTCGCTCCGGGGCTGACCGCCGACACCTGGATCAACTCGCTGTATGCGCGCCAGGAGCGCCAGCGCGGCCTGCGCTGGCTCTCGTTCGCTCGCGCCGGCGCCTCTTACAACGGCGACTCCGTCGACGGCGATGACCAGAACGGCGGCGACGGGATCTTCGCCGAGCACCGCTACACGATCCAGTTCACCGGCGACACGTGCGCGACCTGGCAGATGCTCGGCTTCGAGGCCGAGTTCTCGGCCGAGGAGGGCAACGTCGGGCTGCCCTACCTGAGCGACGACATCGGGAGCTTCAACGGCCAGCCCGAGGACGGCCAGTGCTCCGCGGAGACCGGTCTGCTGAACGAGCATCTGCCGGACGACCTCTACGCGCGCTGGGTCGCGTTCGGGACCTTCCAGCCGCTCGATCGCCTGCACTCAAACCATGGCGACCGGCTGCCGTGGGAGTACGGGCCCGCGGCGGACGCCGCGAGCGCGGGTTTCCTGCGGCTGCGGGAGGCTCTGAACCCCTACATCTACACGCTCGACCGCCGCACATACGACACGGGCCTGCCGATGACCGGGGCGCTCTACCTGCAGTGGCCGACACTCGCCGCCGCCTACGAGCACCCGTCCGAGTACACGTTCGGCCCCGACATGGTCGTCGAGCCGGTCACCGCCGACGGCGACCCCGCGCCCGCCACGATCTGGGTACCCCCGGGGGAATGGGTCGACTACTTCACCGGTCAGGCGCTCTCCGGTCCGAGCGTCCGTACGCTGTCCGTGCCACTCGATCAGATGCCGGTGCTCGTCCGTGCCGGGACGATCGTCCCGACTGAGCCCTACGCCCTGTTCACGCCGCCGGGGCCACAGAGGACGCTGATCCTGACGGTGTATCCAGGCGCCCGCGGAAGCTTTTCGCTCTACGACGACCAGGGGGTCGGATTCGGCTACACGCGGGGGTCGTATAGCCGGACGCCGCTCGTGCACACCGAGCGCGCGCGCCGCGACGCGGTCACTATCGGCCCGGCGAGCGGGTCGTTCCCGGGCGCGCTGCGGCGCCGGTTCTGGACGGTCGTGTTCGTCGGGGTGCGGCGCCCGCGTGCGGTGACGCTCGACGGCCGGCGGTTGGCACCTCGGCGATGG
>DATKFF010000705.1:0-4438 GCA_035511595.1 Solirubrobacteraceae bacterium
AAACGCGGACACCGACTCCGGGTCGTCGCGCAGCCGGAGCACGCCGGCCTCGCTCTTGGCGCGTAGCGCGGCGGCGAGATGCAGGCGGGTGCGCCGGCCGAGCTCGGCGAGCTCGGCGGCGATCTCCGTGTTGCGGTGCGCCAAGGTCAGCATCTCGTGGAACATCACGGGCATCGTGGGACCGTCGCCGAGGTAGTCCTCGAAGCTCCGCACCAGCGCGTCCAGCACCTGCTCGCCGCTGCCGGCGTCGGCGATCGCCAGCTCGAGCCGCTCGTTGCGCACGTCGCACTCACGCCTGACGACCGCGACGAGCAGCTGCTCCTTTGTCCCGAAGTAGTAGTGCAGCAGCCCGCGTGAGACGCCGGCGGTCCGCGCGACCTGATCGAACGTCGCGCCGGCGATCCCGCGCGCGGCGACCGACGCGCGCATCGCCTCGACGATCCGCAGCGCCTTGTCATCGCCTTCAACGAAGGCGCGCGGCCGGCGAACGTCGGTAGGAGCGGCCGTAGTCACCGCCCAGAGAGTCTAGGGGCGTCGGCACGCCGCCCGAACGTTGCTCGCGCGAAGCGCAGCCGCAACGTTCGGACGGCAGGCGACGCCTTTAGGCGGCACCGACGGTGGTCGACGCAGGCGCCGTGGCGGTCGCCGGCGGCGTGTACTGGAACTCTTCCTCGGCGCCGAACAGGAGGTCGAGGACCTTCGAGCGAAGCTTCTCCGAACCAGCCAGCGCCAGTCCGCCGCCGATCGCGACCAGCAGCAGCTTGCGGCCGAACGTCAGCCCGCGCGGGCGCCTGCGCTGGGTCTGCGTCAGCACGATCGTGACGTCACGGGCGGCTCCGAGCGCTCGACCGACATCCTGGTGGAGCTTCTTGTCCTCCAGGATCACGCGCGTCGGCACCTTGCCGTTGGTCAGGCGGGCGTAGGCACTCTTGCTCGAGTTGATCGCGGTGCTGACGTTCTTGCGCAGCTTCGGATCCTCGAGCAGCCGCTGGATGTATGGGTTTGACCTCGCGAGGTCCGCGATTTCGGTGGGATTTAGCGGCACCGACTTGGACCGCTTCCGTTTTGATGGCATCTTTCTCCTCGGTGCGCGTGGGGCCTGGTCACTGCGGAGGATACGCAATGCGGACCCGCAGATTGAGGTTTCTTCCCCACCTGTGGATTACGTACTCAGACCGTGTAGACGGCGTCCTCGTGCGCCAGTTCGACCGGACCGTCGAACGCTTCCGCGGCCTGTGCCCGCGCCCACTCGGGATCCAGCTCGTCGGAGAAGTGGGTGATCACCATCCGCTTCGCACCCGCCCGACGCGCGTGCTCACCCGCCTCGGACGGAGTGAGGTGACCGCGCTGACCGGTGCGTTCGGGACGCGGGAGCGTCGCCTCGATCAGCAGCAGGTCGGTGCCCTTGGCGAACTCGACCAGCTGCTCGTTGGGGCTGCAGTCGGCGCTGTAGGTGAACCGGCTGCCGTCGGCGGTCGACAGCTCGATCGCAAACGTGCGCGTGAAGTGGGGCACCTCACGGAAGCGAATCCGCAGCGGGCCGGCCTCGAGCTCCTCCCACGGCTCGTACTCCTGCAGCGTGAACGCGCCCTCGACGAGGTTCTCCTGCCCCCAGCAGCCGACGATCTGCCTGAACATGTCGGCGGCGCCCGACGGCGCATAGAGCTGTGGCCGGGCGGGCTCGCTCGTCCCCGGCCAGCCCGCCACCGGGACCGGCTGCTGCCGGGGCGCGTACGTGAGCGCGTAGCTGAACGGAATCAGATCGAGGAAATGGTCTGCGTGCAGGTGGCTGACCAGAACCGCGTCGACGTCGACGTAGTCGCGGTGGCCGCGCAGCTTCGAGAACACGCCGTTGCCGCAGTCCACCAGCAACGCGTATCCGTCCTCCTCCACCAAATAACCGCTGCACGCTCCGCCCGCGTCCTGCCACGACGGTGACTTGCCGAGCACGGTGATCTGCACGCCGCTCCTCTCTCGCTTCGGCGCTGAACTCTAGCTGTGTGCGCCGGTTTTTAGGCCGTTTGGACGATCGGCGTTACGATCACCGCTCGGTGAGCCGGGAAGCCTGGTCGGCACGCGCTGTCTGCTGCCAGATCGCCGAATGCCGAACGACACCCCCCAACACCGATGCTCCCGCTCCCGTTGACGTCGGAGTGGCGCCGCGAGGCGCTGCGGACGAACCTCTGGGTGGTGCCGGCGATCGAGGTGCTGGCCGCGATCGGGTTGTACTTCGCCACCCACGCGGTCGACGTAGCGGCGTCTCAAGGCCACCTGACCCTCCCGTCCTGGACGAAGTTCGGGACGGCCGACAGCTCGCGGCAGATCCTGACGACGCTGGCCGGTGCGGTGATCACGGTCGTCGGCGTGGTGTTCTCGATCATGATCGTGACGCTCACGCTCGCCTCCACGCAGTTCGGGCCGCGGATGCTGCGCAACTTCATTCGCGACCGCGGAACGCAGATCACGCTGGGCACGTTCGTCGCAACGTTCATCTACGCGACGCTCGTGCTGATCTCGATCGGGGGCTCGAGCGGCAACTTCGTCCCGCATCTGTCGATCACCGTGGCGGTCGCCCTGGTCGCCCTCTCGATGGGCGTGCTGATCTATTTCATCCACCACATCGCGACGACGATCCAGCTCCCGCAGGTGATCGCGAGCATCGCTGGTGACCTGTCGAAGGCGATCGACGCCGAGAGCACCGCCGTGGGCTCCTCGCTGGAGGCGGGCCCGTCCGTGGAAGAGCTGTTGCGCCGGATGGAGGAGGGCGGAGGCACCGTCGCGGCGCCGGAGAGCGGCTACCTCCAGTTCACCAAGCATCAGCAGATGGTCCGGCTGGCGACGGAGAAGGGCGCCGTCATTCGGCTGCTCGATCGTCCGGGCCACTTCCTGGTCCGGGGACACCCGATCGCAACCGTGTGGCCACCGCAGGCCGCCGCCGAAGTCGCCGATGCGCTCCGCCGCGCCCACATCACCGGCTCGAGCCGCACGCTGGCCCAGGACCTCGCGTTCGCCGTCGATCAGCTCGTGGAGATCGCGATCAGGGCGCTCTCGCCGGCGGTCAACGACACGTTCACGGCGCTCACGTGCATCGACTGGCTGGGCGACAGCCTGTGCAGGGTGACCACCCAGTGGCACCCGGTGCGGGTCCTGCGCGACGGTCATGGGTACGTGCGCGTCATCACCGCCCACGTCAGCTACGAACGGCTGGTGGAGCGGGCGTTCGAGAAGATCCGCCAGGCCGGGCGCGGGATGCCGGCGGTGCTGATCCGTCAGCTCGACGCGCTCACGAAGATCATGGAGTACGTCGAGACCACGGACCAGCGTGATCTGCTGCTCGCTCAGGCCGAGATGATCCAGCGCTCGGCAGAGGAGTCGATTCCCGAGCCATCCGATCGCGCGGACGTCACCCGGGCCTACGACGAGGTCATACGTGCAGCCGGGCGCGAGCACGTCCGGCCGGGCGCGACCCCGCCCGCCGCCTGAGGGTCGTCAGTGGGTCTTGGACTCGTTGCGACGTTGCGAGGAGTCGAGGATCCAGCCGACCAGGAGCGTGATCAGAACGACCGCCACGAAGCCCCCGATCAGCGGGATGAACATGGCGCGAACCTTATCGCCTTCCTACGCGTGCAGGCCGATCTGCTCGTTGGCCGACGGGAACGCCCAGGCCACCTGCAGGCGCCGCTCCTGCCGGAACACGAAGCGCATCTGGCTCGGCGGCCGCAGCCCCTCGGGCCGGGCGGGGCGAAACGTGGCGCATGGGCCGGCGTCCGAGACGGCGCAGAGAAGGTTCGTATGAAAGAAGCAGTCCTCGCAGCATGCCTTCTCCGACTTGCGCCCGCCAGCCATTCGCTACCTCCGCCCCCGTCGAGCTTGGACAACAACGACTCGGGCATCAAAGCGGCTTCCGGAGGCGCGTGCAAGCTCGATTTCCGGAAAACGCTGGAACTTCCGACTCCGGGTAAATACCTGCAAACTGCGGGTATTTTCGAGATGCCGGGCAGACCTGCCTGCATTTTCCGTAGCTTTGTCAGGGGGATGGCCGCCCAGTGAACATCCTCATCACCGGGATCACCGGATACGTCGGGTCGCGGCTCGCCCCGCGCCTTCTCCGGGAGGGTCATGCCGTGCGAGGACTGAGCCGCCACCCCGGCGACGCGGGAGCTGAGGTGCCGGTCCTGGAGGGCGACGCAGTGAGCGGCGCCGGCCTCGACCGCGCGCTCGACGGGGTCGACGTGGCGTACTACCTGATCCATTCGATGGAGCCCTCGCCCGACGGGCCGTTCGCCGATCGCGAGCGGACCGGGGCGAAGAACTTCGCCGCTGCTGCGCGCGCGGCCGGGACCGAGCGAATCGTCTACCTGGGAGGGCTGATCCCGGCCGGCGGCCCGGCCTCCACGCACCTCGCAAGCCGGCTCGAGGTCGAGCGGATCCTGCTCGA
>DATKFF010000706.1:0-3427 GCA_035511595.1 Solirubrobacteraceae bacterium
CACGCGTTTGGCGTCACCAAATCCCGGCGCTTGTCGCGGCAGGAGCGCGCGTGATTGCACCGGACCTCCGCGGGTTTGGTGAGTCGGACAAGCCCGGGGCGGTCAGCGAGTACACCGTGTCGCGCAGCGTGGCAGACATGATTGCTTTGCTAGACGGCTTGGGTATCGAGCGAACGCACGTGGTGGGGCATGACTGGGGCGCAGCTGTCGCCTGGGTTTTGGCGGCCACCTCTCCGGCGCGCGTCGAGCGCCTGGTGGCGATGTCGGTAGCGCACCCGAACACCGCTCGCCCGCCCACGATCGAGCAGCGGGAGAAAGGCTGGTACCAGCTCCTCTTTCAGTTCACCGGCGTTGCGGAGGAGCTGCTAATGCGCGACGACTGGAAGCTGCTGCGGGAGATATTGGCTGGTGCCGGTGACCTCACAGCCGCGCTGCAGGATCTCTCTCGACCGGGTGCGCTCACCGCGGCGCTGAACTGGTACCGAGCCAACCTCGCACCCAGTTTGGAGCTTGAACCCGATCCGGCTCTGCCGCCCGTCGCCGCTCCCACCCTGGGGCTGTGGAGCACCGGCGACCGGTACTTGACCGAAGACCGGATGATCCGCTCGGCCGAACACGTGACAGGCTCGTGGCGCTACGCCCGCGTCGAGGGTGCCAGTCACTGGATGCAGCTCGACGCCCCTCAGCACGTCAACGATCTCCTGCTCGAGTTCCTCGACTGAAGCTGCTCGGCCTATCCGATCACTGCCCCAGGTGATCGCCGATCAGCCGCGCCACCTCGTCGGGCCGCTCGGTGGCCATCCAGTGGGTTCCGCCTCGCAGGACCCGCACCGAGCTCCCCGGGATCAGCTCCCGGAGGCGCTGCCCTACGGCCGGCGGGCTGAGCAGGTCGGCGTCTCCAGAGACGAGAAGCGTCGGCGCGGCGAGCCTCGCGAGCTCAGCGGTGTAGTCGGGTCGCTCGGTCGAGAGCCAACGCCCCGCTTGCGGGTAGGCGGTCACGTATTCGTCGCGCCACTCGACCCCGCCCAGGGCGCCGACGTCGATTCCCCCCGAGGCTGCGACGAGCACCAATCGGCGCACCCTCTCCGGGTGCCTGAGCGCGAGACCGATCGCCACCACGCACCCCATCGACTGCGCGACGATGTCGGTCTGCTCGTCGAGCAGACCGGCGGCGCGCCGGACCAGGTCTTCGAACGAGCGAACCCCGGGATCGTGGGGCTGCTCGCCTGCGCCGGGCCAGCCAAGCAGCGTCTTCTCCCAGCGGTCCGGGAGCCGCTCGGCGACCGGCGCCCAGAAGGCGGGCGAACCGGCGGCTCCCGGAAAGAACGCGATCCTCGGCGCGGGCGCGCTCACTCGGGCGTCACGCCGCCGGTGCCGCGTCCATGAATCCGTACACGTTGCGGATCCGCCCATCGTCGGCCACGATCACGTCGAAGCCGACGAACTGCGCCGGGTCAGCAGAAGGACCCGCGTGCCACTGGAATCGGGCCTGGTCGTGGTGTGCGTCCACCGAGCCGCCGAGGCTAAACGTGAACCCCGGGAAATGCGCTTGGGTCTGCGCGATGAACCCATCGATCTCGTCGAGCCCCCGCAGGTCGACCTGCGGATCGGTGTAGGCGCTGTCGGCCGTGAATGTCTTCTCGAGCAGCTCACGGCGCCGGGCCGGATCGGTCTCGTTGAACACCGCGATGTAACGCCCGGCGATCTCCTGGGGGTTGTCCATGGGACTCCTCCTGTTCGTGGTTGACCGCGCCGATCTTGCAGCCACGGGAGGAGCTTGTCGATTACGCCGCAGGTAACTAGTGGTCCTTCGGACCGTGGTGCTTATCGTGACCAGGCGGCTGTCCAGGTTGCGGGCCGCCCGGCGCCGGCGCGGGCGCCGGTGCGGGTGTCACGGCAGGCGATGCGCTGGCGACCGCGGTGGCGAGGCTTGCGACAGCGCCATTCAACGCGGGCGCCGCGGCCGACGTGATGTCGCCGTGCTGCTCGAGCATCGCGATCTGCTGGGACAGATCGGTGAGCGTGTGTTGTGCGTCGGCGGCGTGCCCCATGTCGTAGGAGTTGATGATGTCCGAGAGGTGGTTGCCGATCTGCTGCGCTGCCTGCTGATCGATCGTGCCCGACTGAGCGTCTTGGGTGAGGAGCGTCGTCAAGGCGCCGGCCGCCCCCGAGACGGTGGGCGGCTTGGCGGTCGTCGTGGCTGGTGTGGTCGTCGCGGCGGTCGTGGCAGAAGTGGTGGACGCGGCTGTGTGGGTGGTTGGAGTGCTCGGTCGGGCGGCCGCTGTGTGACGATGCCGCGCGGCGGAAACGCGCCGAGTCGCTCCACCGGACGTGAGCACGACCAGCAGGATCGCCAACCCAAGCGCTGCCACCAACCCCGCGAAGAGCAGCCTCCGGCGATCTGGCCGCGCCGGCAGGGGCCGCGTCGGAGCGGTCCGGCCCAACCGCTCGGTCGGCGCGGTGAGCTGTGGCCTGCGTGCCGAGATCGACGCAAGCCGGTCGTGGACCTCGCCGGCGCTTTGTGGGCGCTCGTCCGGCGATTTGGCCAGCATCTGCATCAGCAGCATCTCGAGCCCGGGGGAGATGCGAGCATTCTGCGCCCGCACCGAGCGGGGGGCGACGTTCGCGTGCTGGTTCAGCAGCGCGGCGCTGTTGTCGCCGGTGAACGGCGGGCGCCCGGCGAGCATTGCGTACAGCACGCAACCGAGTGAGTAGACGTCCGAGCGTGCATCCGCGGGCTTGCCGAGCGCCTGTTCGGGCGACATGTACGCCGCGGTCCCGAGCACCGATGAGCTCTGCGTGAGCGCGGTGGCGTCCACCGCCCGCGCGATCCCGAAGTCGAGCACCTTGACCGAATCGTCCTCGGCGACCATCACGTTGGCGGGCTTGATGTCGCGGTGCACGATTCCCGCGGCGTGCGCCGCCGCGAGCGCGCCGGCGACCTGCGCGGCGATGCTCACCGCGCGGCCGGGCTCGAGCCTGCCCTCTTCGCGGAGAATCGCCTCGAGGCTCCGGCCCGGGACGAGCTCCATCACGATGAAGCGCGTGTCCTCGTCGGCGCCGGTGTCGTAGATCGCAACGACCGCACGGTGATTGAGCGCCGCCGCGGCGCGTGCCTCTCGCTCGAAGCGCGCGACGCTGGTGGGGTCGTGTTCGGCGAGCACGCCCGGCAGCAGCTTGACCGCCACCTGCCTGCCCAGGACGAGGTCCACCGCGCTGTAGACGGTGCCCATGCCGCCCCGGCCGATGACCTCGGCCAGCTCGTAGCGCCCCGCCACGGTCCTGCGCACGTCCTTCATCGCTGACATTCTTGCGGCCGGAGCGCCCGGCCGAGCCGGGCGCGGCGCCTCAGCGATGTGGCGGCCCGAACGCCACCGAGGTCGGCGATGACCCGAGCGGGCGCCCGCCGTAAATGACCTTTCCGCGT
>DATKFF010000707.1:0-8945 GCA_035511595.1 Solirubrobacteraceae bacterium
CGGTGATCGTCGACCCCGCAAGCGCGTACTACACGCCGTTCGCGCCCGGTGCGCACGTGTCGCTTCCCCGGATCGCCGGGCACCGCGACGGCGACGCGACCGACTGCCCGGGAAACGCCTTCTACGCGCAGCTGCCGTCGATCCGCCCGCGCGTCGAGTCGCTCGCCGGGACGCCGGCGCGAGCGACGGTGAGCACGCTGCCGGCGGTCGTGATCGCCGGCACGCAGACGACGGTGTCCGGCCGGCTGGGGACGCTCACCGGCCAGCCGCTGGCGGGCGCGCCGATCGAGCTCCAGCAGCTGCGGCTCACCGGGCTGAGCGCGACGGCGACCACGATCGCCACGGTGACGACGGCGGCGGATGGCTCGTGGAGCCTGGCGCTGACGCCGACTGCCGACACGATGCTCCGCGCGCTTCACCGCCAGCGCCCCGCCGCGGTGAGCGACTGGGCGGCCGTGGCCGTCGCGCCCGCGGTCACGCTGACCGTCGCCTCGGCGGTGCCGCTGCGGGTGACGGGCACCGTTGTACCCAGCAAGCGGCGGGTCACGGTCGACCTCTACCGCCCCGGCCGGACCAGCGGCAAGCCGGTCGCGAGCCACACCGTGGGCGTCGCGCGCGGGCGGTTCGCGGCGACCCTCCGGGCTCCCCGGCCGGGCGATTACGTGCTAGTCGCGCGCACCGCCGCGGACCCCCGGAACGCCGCCGGGGCCTCGCCGGCGCTCCCGGTGACCGTCGCCTAGCGCCGCTTCTGGAGCGGCGACCTTTATCCGTCAATCACTGCGGCGGGCCGGAGTCCGTGTCGCGCAGCGCTCGGAAAGCGAACTCTCCACGGCACGCGCCGTGATCCCAGCCGGTGATTGCCGCTCAGCGTCCGATCGGCGGGTCGGCCCGGAGCACGGCCGTCCCGGCGACGCGTCCGTCGGCGGCAACCCGGGTGAGCGCCCCCGGCGAGTGCTTCAGGTAGGCGTCGAGGAACGCGGTCGTGACCCGCTCGACGATGGCCAGCTGCGGCTGCTCGCCGGTGTAGGGACCGAGGTGCGGGGCGCCCGGCAGCGTCAGCAGATACTTGGGCGCGGGTGCGGCGTCGAAGAACGCGTAGGTTGTCGCCGGAAGGTTGATCGTGTCCGCGAGCCCCTGGACGGCGAGCAGCGGCGGGCTCGGCGCGGGGAAGTCCAATCCGCCGACGCCGGGTATCTGCTGGCCCGAGAGAATCACGGCGGCGTCGATCCGGCGGTCGCGAAAGCGTGAGGCGTAGGCGGCGGTGAGCGCCGTGTCGCCGCCGTCCGACTGGCCGCTGACGGCGATCCGGCGCGGATCGATCAGGCCCCCGAAGAACCCGGCACGCTGTGCGCTCGCCGTCAGCATCTCGGAGATCACGAAGCTCATGTCGCGTGGCTGGTTGACGAGGTCGTTCTCGTTGGGGCCGCCGGGAGCGTTCGCGTTGCCCAGGGGAAACACGGGGGCGGCGACGACGAAGCCGGCGCGGGCCCAGGCCCGCAGGAGCGGGGCGTAGATCCCCGGGGTAACCGCGAACCCGTGCCCGAAGATGACCAGCGGAAACGGTCCGCCGGAGCGCTGCGGCGCGGCGTCGACCCGGTCGCTGACCGACGGCGCGCCCTGTGCTGGGTAGCGAACGATCGTCACGAGCCTGCGCGGCGCGGGCGGCTGGCCGGGGTACTGGACGGTCCGGCTGCGGTCGACGAACGTCACGGTCCGCACGCCGACGGCGAACGGCGCTCGCGGCTTCGAGGCCGGTCGCGGGCGAGCCGGCGCGGCGGTCGTCGTCGACGCGATCGTCGTCGGCGTGGCCGTCGTCGGCGCGGCTGTCGCGGATCGGGTCCCGGAGCCGCCCGACGGACCAGAGCCGGCGCCGGCGCCGCAGCCGGCGACCGTCAGCGCGATCGCGAGTGCCGCCGCGCGCCTAGCGGACGTAGACGGCGAAGAAGTCGCGATCGTCGGGGGTGAGGTAGCGAAGCGGGGAGCGGTCCATGATCGCCAGCAGGTTCGCAGGATGGCCCGCGCCGGGGTAGCGGTAGCTGATGAAGCTCGTCCAGTAGGTGTTGATGTCGAGCTCCATCGCGCGGTCGGCGCCGGCGTGGATCATCGTCGACGCCAGCGAGGCGAGGCCCTGGTCCGGACCGGCCGCGTAGATCAGGTTCCCGTACTTGTCGACGCCGACCGCCGAACGCCACACGAGCGCCTGGTTGCCGAGCGTCGCGCCCCACTCCGAGGAGTTGTTGAGGTTGGGGTTCGGCTTCCCACCGGAGACGATCAGCGGCAGGTTCTGGCGCGCGTACACGACGTTCGAGGGCGCGTTCGACCCCGCGGTCCAGTCGATCACGTCCACGTGTCCGTCGGTGTAGCGGACGATCGTCGCGAACCCGTTCTTCAGCGGCGCGTAGGTGTGACCGCCGCTCGCGAATCCCCCACCGGAGTCGACCAGCTTGAAGCCGCTGTTGAACGTCGCCACCAGCCTTGAGCGGGTCGTCAGCGGCACCTCCTCGGGGCCTCGCGACGGCAGCGAGACGCTCGGCTCGAGGCGGCCGGGGTAATTCCAGACGCTCGTGTCAGCGTGGTTGATCCACGCGACGCCGACGATCGCCCGGGGGTAATCGACCGGCTCGGGACGGAAGCTCGTGATCAGCACGGGCGGTTCCGGGGCGCTCCCGGCAAACGTCCGTTGCCAGACACCCTCTCCGGGGAGGCCATGCGCCAGCGGCGTGATCGGCGGGGGCAGGTAGTAGTGAACGGTGTTGTGGTGAGCGGCGGTCCCGGCGGCGAGCGCCCCCGCCTGACCGGGCAGCCTGTGCAGCGCGGGGCCGCCCTTGGACGGAGCGGTCATCGAGTAGTAGATGTTCTCGACCTTGTTGACGATCCCGCGCGCGCCGTTATCGCGGAGCCATTCGACCACATTGATGCCTAAGGTCGAGTTCGACGGCTGCGAGACGTAGCTGATGAACGAGATCAGCACGGGGACGAGGGCGACCAGCGCCGCGGTCAGCGCGATCCGCCGCGCCCGGCGCCAACCGCCGGGGCGGTCTGACCCGAGCGGCAGCCGCGGCGGTTGCCGGTAGGTGTTATAGGGCAGGGATGTACGCGACGGAGCCAGCATCCGAACCGGTCAGGTTGTAACGAACAGGGCAGCCGCGCCTAAAGACATGCTGAGAGCCTCCTAATTCGCGGCACAAGCTAGCTTGAGAGAATCAGCATACGGTCCCATCTGATGGCTGAAGCCGAAGTTACGCTACCCCCGGCGCCTCCGGCACACCGGACGTCGCTGCAACCTCGCGCCGCAACACGATCGCCGGCGAGAAGGCGCCCGCGCGGCGTGCTGCGCGCGGCGCTCGTCACGATGCGTCCGCGGCAGTGGATCAAGAACCTGCTCGTGATCGCGGCCGCCGGGGCGGCCGGCGCGCTCGGCCACGACGACGTGCCGGTTCGCGTGGGTCTGGCGTTCGTCGCGTTCTGCCTGCTCGCCTCCGGGATCTACGCGATCAACGACGTCCGCGACGCCGACGAGGACCGCCTGCACCCGCGCAAGCGCTTCCGCCCCGTCGCGGCCGGGGAGCTCAACCCGCGCGCGGCGATGGCGCTCGGCGCCGCGCTGATCATCGGCGGGGTCGCGCTGTGCGCGGCGATCCGGCCGCTGCTGGCGGTGGTCGGCGCCGGCTACGTGGCGATCACCCTCAGCTACACGCTGGTGTGGCGCCACGTGCTGCTGCTCGACATCGTCGCGATCGCGGCGGGGTTCGTCCTGCGCGCGGTCGCGGGCGGGGTCGCGGCGCCCGTGACGCTGTCACGGTGGTTCGTGCTGGTGGTGACGTTCGCGGCCGTGTTCGTTGCCGCCGGCAAGCGCCAAGCCGAACTTCGGCGCACCGAGGCGCTCCCGCCCGGCGCGCTCGCGGCGGCCCCAGGGCATCGACGGCGGGTGCTCGAGGGCTACACCAAGAGCCGCCTGCGGGTGATCCTGATCCTCAGCGCGGCGGCGACGCTGTTCGCGTACGGCGTGTGGGCGCTTGTGATCCCCGACATCGACGGCATTCCGTGGCGGCCACTGACGATCCTGCCGCTTGCGGCGGCGCTGATCCGGTACGGGATGCTGATCGGCGCCGGCAAGGGTGAGGCGCCCGACGAGCTGGTGCTACGCGACCGCCCGCTGCTGCTCGCGGGCATCGCCTGGCTGGTGCTGTTCGCGCTCGGTGTCCATGCCGCAGGCTGACGCGACGCTGCCAAGCGAAGCGGCGGCCGGGGCGATCGCCCCGACGCGAAATGCGCGCGTCTGCGGCTGGGGCGGCGGCGCGGGCGCGTCGGTCACGGCGGTGCGCCCTGCGCGGGTGGATCAGTTCCCGGCGGCACTCGAGTGGTGCCGGGCGCGCGGGCAGGCAGACGCCGGCGCGATCGCCCGGGGGATGGGACGCAGCTACGGGGACGCCGCGCAACTGACGGGCGGCCTCGTGCTGGACACGGCGCGGCTGAAAGGCTTCGAGCTAGACGCCGAGCGCGGGACGGTCACGGCCGAGGCCGGGGTCACGCTCGCCGAGCTGCTCGACGACACGGTTCCCGCCGGCTGGATGGTCCCGGTCGTGCCCGGCACCCAGCACGTGTCCGTCGGGGGCGCGATCGCGAGCGACATCCACGGCAAGAACCACGGAACCGCGGGCACGTTCGGCACCCACGTGGAGGCGCTGGGGCTGCTGACCGCCGACGGCGACGTGCTCGAGCTCGACGCGGAGGATCCGATCTTCGCCGCCACGCTTGGGGGGATGGGCCTGACCGGCGTCATCCTATGGGCGCGGATCCGCCTGCGCGCGGTGAGCAGCCCGTGGCTGTCGGTCGACGCCGACCGCGTCGACTCGCTCGACGGCGCGCTCGCGGCGCTCCAGGCGCCCGGCGGCCCGCACCGGGTGGCGTGGCTCGATCTGCTCGGCCCCAGGCCGGGTCGCGGCGTCGTCACCCGTGCGGAGCACCTGGGCGCCGCCGATGCTCCGGCCGGCCGTACCGGAGCACCGACCGTCGCGGGCCGGGCGACGGTGCCGGCGAGGTGGCCCGGCGGGGTGCTGCGGCCGATGACCGTGCGCGCCTTCAACGAGCTGCGCTTTCGCCGCTCGCCGCGGCGCGCCCGCGGCGTGATCGAGAGCATCGGCGCGCACATGTTCCCGCTCGACGCGCTCGGCTCGTGGCCCAGGCTGTACGGACCGCAGGGGTTCGTCCAGTACCAGCTGGTCGTCCCGTACGGAGCCGAGCGGGTGCTCGAGGAGGTGATCGAGGGGCTGCGCCGGACGCGGGTGCCGTGCTACCTGGCGGTGCTCAAGGACTTCGGCGAGGCCAACGATGCGCCGCTGTCGTTCCCGATCGCGGGGTGGACGCTGGCGCTCGACATCCCGCGCGCGGCGCCGGGGCTCGACGCGCTGCTCGACCGCTTCGACGAGCGGGTCGTGGGCGCCGGCGGCCGGGTCTACCTGTCGAAGGACGCGCGGATCCGACCCGACGCGCTATCGGCGATGTACCCCCGGCTGGAGGAGTGGCGTCAGACGCGCGACCGCGTCGACCCACAGCAACTGTGGCGCTCGGATCTGGCGGAGCGCACCCGGCTCGTGGCGGCGCGGCCGCAGGCGACGCGGCCGGCGCCCGGCGTGCCGCCGCAGAACCGCGTGCTGCTGCTCGGCGGCAGCTCCGAGATCGGGCTTGCGATTCTGCGCCGGCTCGGGCGCGACGGTCCAGTGACTCCCTACCTCGTCGGGCGCGACCGTGACCGGCTCCAGCGCGCCCTGTCGGAGCTCGAGCGGGACGGATTACGAGGCGGCGAGCTCGACGTGGTCGACGCCGAGGACCTCGAGAGCCACGAGCAGGTCATCGCGCGGGCGTTCGAGCGGACGGGGGGCTTCGACACGGTTGTGCTCGCGATCGGCGTGCTCGGCGGCCAGGCGGGTCTCGACGCCGACCGCGCCGAGGCGCTCGAGGTGATGCGCGTCAACTTCGCCGGCTCGGGCTCGCTGATGCTGGAGGCGCTGCGCCGGCTGCGCGACCAGGGCTCCGGAACGCTCGTCGTGCTCTCGAGCGTCGCCGGCGAGCGGGCGCGCGCCGGGAACGCGATCTACGGCGCGGCAAAGGCGGGCCTCGACGCGCTCGCGCAGGGGCTCGCCGACGCGGCCGAGGGCACCGGCGTGCGGGTGCTGGTCGTGCGCCCCGGGTTCGTGACCACGCGGATGACCGCTGGGCTCGAGCAGGCGCCGATGGCGACCTCGCCCGAGGCGGTCGCCGAGGCGACGGTGGGTGCGCTTGGGAGCGGCGCCCACACGGTCTGGGTCCCGGGACGGCTGCGGCTCGTGTTCGCGATCCTGCGACACCTTCCCCGCGGGATCTTCAGGAGGCTGCCGCTGTGAGGCGGAACACGCTCCTGATCGACGCGGGGATCGCGGCCGTGCTGGCGATCGTGGTGATCGTGATCGCTCCCGGGCTCGCCGTAGTCGGGATTGTCGCGCTGCTCGTGGTGATCGTGTGTGCGATCAGCTTCGTGTTCGATCTGCGCCGCCACCGGTCCCGCCCGGCGGCGCCGCCTCGGCTCGCGCGGGAGCGCAAGCCGGCCCCGGCGCGGCGCCGGTCCCCGCGTCGCTGAGCCGCGCTCAGCGCGCCACGATCGTGAAGAAGTCCCGGCTCCAGGGGGCGAGGAACTCCCCGGGGATTCCGTGCTGGGCCGCGAGCGCCGGAACGGGCGCGAGCGGTCCCTTGCCGCCACGGTGCCCGTACAGGTAGCCGGCGACCCACTCGGGGTTGATGTCGAGCTCGACGGCCCGCACGACGTGTGCGCCCAGCAGCGCTCCGGCCAGCTGGGAGACGGTCAGCTGCTCGCCGCCGGCCCAGATCAAGCGGCCGTCGGCGGTGACCCCGAGCGCCGAGCGCGCCGGGGCGGCCACCCCGCCGAGCGTCGCGCCCCAGCAGCTGTCGCACCCCACCGACGAGGCGGCGGTGCCGTGGTCGATCAGGAGCGGCTGGTTCTGGCGGACCGAGGCGACCCGCCTGCCCGGCGCCGGCACCCCTTGGTGCCAGCTGCCGATGTCGGTGGTCCCGTCGGTGTACGTGACGACGGAACCCAGTCCGTCGTGGAGCGGCGCCCCGATGCGGCCGTAGGACTCGAACCCGCCGACGCCCACGCTCAGCTTGAAGCCGCCGTTGAACGCGGCCGCCAGGTGGCCGAGCTCGGCGCCGCCGACCGACGGCCCGTAGCGCCAGCCGAGCGTGCCGGCGTCGACCGTTCCCGAGTGCAGGTGCAGCTCGAGCAGCCGCTGGTCGAAGGACATCAGCGAGACGCCCGACAGCGAGCGCGCGATCCAGGCGGCGGTGCGGCCCTGCCAGCGGACCGCCGGGACGAAGCCGGTCGGCCGGCTCCCAACCGCGCCGCCCAGCAGCTGTGGGTAGGGCGGCGCCGGCGGCTTCGGCGCCGGCTTCGGCGCGGTCACGGTCGAGGTGGTGGAGGCGGCGGTGGCGGGCGCCCGCTTGACGACAACCGTCGTGGCGCGCGGCGTGGAGCCCCCACAGGCGGCGAGCGCGAGCGTGGCCGCACCGGCCGACAGGACGGTCCCGACTCCCGCGCGGCTCACTCGCGCTCTGACTCGAGCCACAGAGCCAGCGTAGGGCAGGCTTCGGCCGCGCGCCGCGCGTGCTCGAGCAGCGCCGGGTCGAGCTCGCCGCCGTCCACAATCGGGTAGCCCCAATCGTCGAGGCGGACCGACTCGGGCAGCAGCTCGGCGCACAGGCCGTGCGCGACGCACTGGATCGGATTGACTCGCAGGCGCATCGGGGGCTACGCCGCAGCGGCGTACGGTTGCCAGGTCGGGGTCGGCAGCACCGGGGCGCTCGCGCAACGCTCGCAGCGACCGTGGCGGGCGTGGTCGTCGAACTCGGCCGCGAACACGCGCAGCGCGCTGGCCACGAACCGGACCGCCCCGTCGGGATGCGCGCAGGCGCCGCGCCCCGGCAGCTCGCCGCACCACCGCTCGAGCTCTCGCTGTGCACCCGCGTGGGCCGTGCCCGTCGCCAGCCGCTGGATCGTGTCGGCGATCGCGGCCAGCCCGTTGACGCACGGGCCGCACTGCCCGGCGCCCTCGCCGGCCAGGTAATCGCTCACGCGCGCGGTCTCGGCGACCGCGCAGCTGTCGTGGCCGAGCGCCACGATCACGCCGGCGCCGAGGGTCGCCCCGTGGGGCGCCAGCTGCTCGCGGGCGAGCAGCAGCCGCGGCAGCTGCGCGGCTTCGACCCACGAGCCGAAGTAGCCGCCGACCAGCACGGCCGCGAGCCGGTCCTCGGCCCGCGCGCTCGCGAGCATGTCGGTGAGCGGCGTGCCGTGCTCGATCTCGTACACCCCGGGAGCGCGAACGGCGCCGGCGACGGTGATCAGCGTCGACCCGGGATCCTCGGCCGTGCCGAGCTGCCGGAACCAGCGCGATCCGTGGCGGGCGATCAGCGCCAGGTGGGCGAGCGTCTCGACGTTCTGGACCAGCGTCGGCAGCTGGCGCACGCCGCGCCTGAACGGCGGCGTGCCGAACGTCGGCGCGAGCACATCGGCGTTGACGAGGTTGATCAGCGCGGTCTCCTGCCCGGCGATGTAGCGCTTCGGCGTCAGGACGACCGTCAGCCGTGGATCGCCGCGGAGCTTGGCGGCGGCGCGCTCGGCGACCGCCCGCTCGAGGCTGCGAATGCTGCGCTCGTCGGTCTCGGGCACGGCGATCTCGGCCTCACGGGCGTCGACCGCGCGGGCGGCGAACGCCACGCCGTCGAGCACCAGGTGCGGAAGCTCACGTAACAGCACCCGGTCCTTCTTGCTGGCCGGTTCGCCCTCGGCGCCGTTGGCGAGCACGATCTTGCGCCCTCGCCGGGACGAGACCGCGCGGAGCTTCACCGCGACCGGAAACGCCGCGCCGCCGTGACCGCGGAGCCCAGCCGACGCC
>DATKFF010000708.1:0-2178 GCA_035511595.1 Solirubrobacteraceae bacterium
CCGCGCCGATTACGTCCTGGCGCATTCCGCTTCGGGCCATGAGGGCGGGGCGTGGAAGAGCGACCTGCTGCCCAGCGAGGTGCTGCGGCGCAATTTCTGGTTCTGCTCGATCGACGACCCGCACGCCTTCGGTGCGCTGGATGCGATCGGGTCCGACCGCATCCTCGTCGAAAGCGACTATCCCCACGCCGACTCGACCTGGCCCGACACCCAAGAAGTCGTGGCGCGCAACGTCGCCGGCCTGTCCGCAGACGACGCCGCCCGAATCACCCACCGCAACGCGGCGCAGCTGTTCCGTCACCCACTTCCCGACGACGGGTGGCTGGCCTAGGAGGGCCCATGCTCGACCTCTTGATCCGCGATGCCGAGATCGTCGACGGCACCGGCGCCCCGGCCCGCCACGGCGACGTCGGCGTCCGCGACGGGCGCATCGTCGCGGTCGGCCCGGTTGGTCAAGTCGAGGAACCAGCCGCGAAAACCGTTGACGCCCAAGGGCAGACGCTGGCGCCCGGCTTCGTCGACCTGCACACCCATTACGACGCGCAGCTATTCTGGGACCCGACCGCGAGCCCGTCGGTGCAACATGGCGTCACCACGGTCTTCGGCGGCAACTGCGGCTTCACGCTGGCGCCCGCGGCACCCGACCAACACGACTACCTCACCCGGATGCTGGCGCGGGTGGAAGGGATGCCGCTGGACGCGCTGCGGGCAGGTCTGGACTGGGGCTGGGCATCATTCGGCGATTGGCTGAACCGCCTCGACGGCCGCACCGCGGTCAATGCCGGGTTCCTGGTTGGTCATTCGGCGCTGCGGCTGGCCGCGATGGGCGGCGACGCTGTCGGCGGCGAGGCGACACCGGCGCAGATCGAGAAGATGGTCGCGGTGCTGCACGACGCGCTGGACGCCGGGGCACTGGGGCTGTCGACCTCGCAGTCGCCGACCCACAACGACGGTTCCGGCCAGCCGGTGCCGTCGCGCAGCGCGTCGCGCGACGAACTGGTGGCGCTGGCGGGCGGTCTGCGCGACCATCCGGGCACCACCCTCGAGGCGATCATCCCCGGCTGCCTATCGGGCTTCACCGACGACGACATCGCGCTGCTCACCGACATGTCCGTCGCCGCCGACCGGCCGCTGAACTGGAACCTGCTGGGCGTCTCGGCGGCGAACCCGGACGGGCACCAGCGGCAGTTACGCGCCGCTGAGATCTCCGCGCAACGCGGTGGGCGGGTGGTGGCGCTGACCTTGCCGCAAGCGATGAAGATCCGGCTCTCGTTCCTCTCCGGCTTCGTGCTCGACGGGCTGCCGGGCTGGCGCGACACGATGCATCTGCCGGTGCCGGAGCGCCTCGCCGCACTCGCCGACCCGCAGGTGCGTCGCCGCCTCGCCGAGGGCGCCTCCTCGAAGGAGGCGGGCATGCTGCGCGGCCTCGCGCAGTGGGATCGGCTGGTCATCGTTGAGACGTTCGCGCCCCAGAACGCCGACGCAACCGGCCGCAGCGTCGGCGAGGTCGCCACCGCCCGTGGTGGCGAGCCATTCGACACGTTGCTGGACATCGTGATCGCCGACGAGCTCCGCACCGGGCTCAGTCCCGCGCTGACCGGCGATGGCGCGGACGACTGGCGGATGCGCGCGCAGGTGTGGCGTCACCAGGGTGCGGTGATCGGCGGCTCGGACGCCGGCGCCCATCTCGACATGACGTGCGGCGCGATCTACACGACGTCGCTGCTGGGCCGCGGCGTTCGCGAGCACCAGGTGGTGACGCTCGAGGAGGCCGTCCGGTTGATCACCGACGTGCCGGCCCGGTTCTACGGGCTGACCGAGCGCGGCCGGATCACGCCCGGCTGGCACGCCGACCTGGTGATGTTCGACCCCGCGACCATCGACCACGGAGCCGAGCGCACGGTTTACGACCTCCCGTCGGGCGCGCCCCGGTTGGTCGCCGACGCCTACGGGATCACCTCCGTGCTGGTCGGTGGCGTGGAGGTATGTCGCGACGGCGCCGCCACCGGCGCCCTGCCCGGCACCGTGCTGCGGTCTGGACGTGATACCGAGACCGTGTCCGCTCATGGCTGACCCGGCCATCGACGAGTTCGACCCGGTCGAGCTGCAGGGCGGGCTGCTCATGCAGGTCGAAAACGTGCACGAGCGGCTGCGCGAGGCCCGAGAGCGGCACCGGGT
>DATKFF010000709.1:0-3038 GCA_035511595.1 Solirubrobacteraceae bacterium
AGAGCGTCGTCGAGCGTCGCTGCGCGGGCGTAGGCGAATGGGCGCATCAGCTCGGTGTGGGGTTGCTCTCGGCGGCCGCACCGGCCTTGACGGCCTCGACGATCTGGGGGTACGAGCTGCAGCGGCAGATGTTGCCGCTCATCCACTCGCGGATCTCGTGCTCGTCGGTGGTGTGGGCCTCGGCGATGCAGGCCACGGCGGAGATCACCTGCCCGGGCGTGCAGAACCCGCACTGGAATGCGTCGTGGTCGATAAATGCGCGCTGCACGGCGTGCAGCTGCTCGCCGCTCCCGAGGCCCTCGACCGTTACCACCTCACGCCCGTCCGCAGACGCGGCCAGGATCATGCATCCGTTCACCCGGCGGCCGTCCAGCAGGACCGTGCACGCGCCGCACTCGCCGTGGTTACAGCCCTTCTTGGCGCCGGTCAGATCCAGGTGCTCACGCAGGAGGTCCAGCAGCGATACGCGCGCATCAACGTGATCGAGCTGTCGGTCGACGCCGTTGACCCGCAGGCGAAGGTCGAGGTGGTCGGCGAACCGGGGCGGGGTCATGAGCTGCCGTCCAAGCTACGTCGCAGAGGCGCAACTCGCATCGTCAGACTGATAGTCCTCGCAGCTCGTCTGACTGTCACCGCCCGACGGTCCTCACCTCGCAATCCGCGGGTTGGCGCGGTGGGTGTCCTCTCAGCGTTGCGCCGCCGGGTCGGGAAGCGCTTGGGCGAGTTGGTGGCGCGAGGCTATGTTGAGCTTGGAGAACACGTGGCGCAGGTGGTAGGCCACGGTGCTCTGGCTGACGAACAGTCGCGCGCCGATTTCCGCGTTCGACAGGCCGTCGCCCGCCATTCGCGCGATCTGCGCCTCTTGGGGAGTCAGGTCCTCGCGGGTCTCGACGCTGCGCCTGCGTGCGCGCTCGCCTGTCGCCGACAGCTCGCGCCGGCTTCGGTCCGCGAACCCCTCGGTGCCCATGCTCGTGAACATCTCAAGCGCGGTGCGTAGCTGCTGGCGGGCGTCGCGACGGCGCCGCTCGCGTCGGAGCCACTCGCCGTAGAGTAGGTGCGCGCGGGCGAGCTGCACCCGGATGCTGGTGCGAGAAAGCCGTGCGATCGCGTCGCGATAGAGGGCGTCCGCGGTCTCGCCGTCGCTGACCATTGCGCGCGAACGTGCCTCGATCCCCAGCGCCCAGTCGGTGCCGGCCGCGTCCGTCGTCGCCGTGAGCCGTTCAAGCGCGAGCGCCGCAAGCTGATGTTCTCCTGACCGAACGGCCGCCTCAACCAGCTCCGCCATGGGCCTCGGGGAACCATCCCTGTACGACGGATCGACAGCCTGGCGACGAAGCGCCGCCAGCGCTTCGCTGTAGCGGCCAAGGCCGTTGTACAGAACCGCCGTTACGTGTTCGGTGACGAACATGACGTACCCCTCTCCTCGTGCCAGGGCCTCCTGATTGGTGGCCCGGATAAGGTCCAGGGTCTCGGTCTCTCGGCCCCGCATGGCGGCGACCCAGAGCGCAATGTAGGGCTGGGCTGGAGTGCCGATCGCCTCGCTGGCCGAGCGGATCTCCTCGAGATGCGACTCGGCGCTAGCCAGGTCGCCGGAGGTCGCGTGGATGTAGCTGAGCATGCTGAGGGCCAGTGGGATGGCGGTCAGAGCTCCCACCTCCCGCGCACGCTCGAGCTCTCGCGTTGTGAGACGCCTGAAGGTGTCGTCGTCCCAGAGATCAGCTGCGGCCCACAACGCGAGCGAGAGCCAACGTGCCTGGTCCGGTGGTAGAGCCGGTTCACGTTGGAAGGCGGTCAGGGCGGATCTGAGCAGTGGCGCGCCGGCCGCATATCCCCTGGTGATCTGGACCGCCAGTCCCTGGAGGAGAAGATCAGACGGGCGCGGCGCGGGTGGGAGCGGCGGACCCGCGAGCGCCGCCTGGCTCACCTTCACCAGGTCCGCCCCGCGGGCGAGCGGGCCGGCAAACCGGGCTGCACTGAATGCGTCGAGGTACGTCGCGCGCGCGATCTTCGGGTCAGTTCGTTCGAGCTCGCGGGCGGCGTCGAGCAGTAGGAGGGGGGCGTCGCTGCCGCGTCTGGATGCGAATGCGATCTGGGCGCGCAGGAGGTCTACCCTCGCGCGCTGGCCCGCGCGGTAGGCACCTGCGTCGGCGATGTCCAGGAGTTCGAGCGCGTCCTCGAGCGCCCCCGCTTCGTATTTCGTCTGCGCAGCAGCGAGGGCGCGCTGGGCTCGGAGCGCTTGATCGGACGTGAGCTGGACCGCGCGTTCCTGGAACGCGGCGGCGGCGGCGAGGCCTCCACGTGCCTGGGCGCGGCTGGCGGCGTGTTCGAGCTCTGAGGCGACAGCCTCGTCAGGGCCTGCGGTCGCTGCGGCGAGGTGCCAGGCGCGCCGATCTGGATCGATCTGCGCGTCGGTCGCCTCGGCCAGTGCCCCGTGCGCCCGCCGCCTTTCCTGCGGAGCCGCCGCCCGGTACAGCGCCGAGCGCACTAGCGGATGTCGAAACCGCACCCTGGCACCGACATCGATCAGCCCGGCCGCTTCGGCGGGCTCGAGTGCCGGCGCGCCAATCGCCAGCCGCTCGGCCGCCCGCCAGAGGAGGGCCGGATCGCCGGTTGGCTCCGCTGCCGCCACGAGCAACAAGCCCCGGGCGTCCTCAGGCAGCGCCTCGAGGCGCCTCAGGAAGCTCCGCTCGATTCTTCCGGACAACGACAGTGCGCCGGGCAACCCGAAGCCGCCCGCCAACTGGGCCGCGCTGAGCCCCCGAGGGAGCTCCAACAACGCCAGCGGGTTTCCCCGCGTCTCAGCGATTATCTGTTCGGCGATCCGCTTGTCGAGCTTGCCCGGAACCACCGAGGACAAGAGGGCGCGTGCATCGGCATTCCCTAGTCCCTCGAGTAGCAGCTCAGGCAAGCCTGCTGCCAGGTCGCTCGGCTCCCGCGTGGCGAACAACAGCACCACCGGCTCCGCCAGCAGCCTTCGCGCCACGAACGCCAACGCCTCCGCAGACGCCCTGTCCAACCACTGCGCATCATCAATGACG
>DATKFF010000710.1:0-2232 GCA_035511595.1 Solirubrobacteraceae bacterium
ATTTCACCAGCATGGCGTCCGAAAATCACGGCCCCGGCGATCATCGCCCCACCGCTGAAAATGCTCGGCCCCACGACGTTGCCGACCACCTCACCGGCCGCGTACAGGCCCGGAATCGGCTGGTCGTCGGCCTCGCGCAACACCCGGGCATCGGCGTCTATGCGCAGGCCGTAGCCGGTCACCGGCATGATCGTCGGACGGAGCGCGACACCGTAGAACGGGGGCTTCCGGCAGGCGACCATGGTGCTCGCGTCCTTGAAGAACAGCGAGTCGGCTCCCCGCTCGCAGTCCTCGTTGTAGCGCTCGACCGTCGTCCGCAAGACCCCGGCCGGGAGCGAGAGCGCAGCGGCGAGCGATTCGAGATCCGGCTCGCACGCGATCTGCCCAACCTCCGCCGCCTTCGACAGGATGTCCTGCTGCCACAGCCCGGGTCCGAACCGGCTGCCCGAGCCGCGCGCCGCCCGGCAGGCCGAGTCGTCGAAGATGGCCCAGCAAGTGCCGCCATGATCGCGGGTGAGCGGGTTTATCACGTGGTACGGTACGGTCTCATCGACGAAGCGCCGACCGCTACGGTCGACGCAGATGAGCCAGCCGGGCAGTACTGGTTCCACATCGTGGACTATCCCGGAGCTCAGCAACACCTGCGCGCGGTTGTGCCCGGCCGTCGCCGCACCGATTCGAACAGCCATCTCGAGCCCCTCCCCGCGATTCGTCGACGCGGCGGGTGACCGGAGCTGGTCCAGGTACGGGCGTGCGAACGGGATGTGCTCCGCGACGAGTGCGTGGTTGTTCGCGAACCCGCCGGAGGCAAGCACGACCGCGCTGGCATCCAGCTGCTGGTCGCCGGCCCGGATGCCGGTGACGGTTCCGGATTGGGTGACCAGGTCGTCGACCCGGGTGCCGAGTGCGATGTCGACGTCGAGCCGGGCACACGCGCGCCCGAGCGCCGCCGTGATGCCGGCGCCACCGCCACTCGCGCGATGCAGCCGTGGCACCCGCTCGATCTCGCCGCGTTCGACGTCAGGTGAGAACTCGACGCCATGGCTGGCGAGCCACCGCACCGCGTCCGCGCCGCTGTCACAGTAGCGCCGCACGATCGCCGGCTCGACGTTCCAGCGGTTTACGGCCATGAAGAAGTCGTAGAACTCCTGAGCGCTGTCGCCGGGGAAGCCGGCCGCGCGCTGCGTGTCCGTGCCTCCGGCGAGGAACGCGCCACCGGACAGCGCGGTGGAGCCGCCGACCTGCTCCGCGGCGTCAACCAGGATCACCGACGCCCCGTTCTCGCGCGCGGACAGCGCCGCGGACAGGCCCCCTCCCCCGCCGCCGACAACGGCCACGTCATACCGCTCGTCACCTGACACGACAGCTCCCATTCGTCGTCGTTGGCCGCTGGAAGGTTTCGTTGTCGGTCCGATGGACCGTCGGCGCGGCTAGTCGCCCGCGATCATCCCTGTTCAGAGATCTTCTCGCGCTTTTAGACGACATTATTGCATACATAGTTGCCGTCACGTAAGGTCCAGTCAAAGCGCACGATGCGGCACCGATTCCCGCCAGGGAGGCCCGGTCATGACTGACGTCGACGTCGACAACGTTCCGGTGGAGGAGCTGATACCGCACCTCGACCTCTATAACACGCAACATCGCAAGCGGCTGTGGGAGGCCCTTGCTCACGCCCGCACATCAGACTGCCCGGTGATCATGACCGACGCGGACAACGGCTACTACGTGATTACGCGCTATGACGACCTGCGCAAGGTCGCCTACGACCCGGAGACGTTCAGCTCCGTCGAGCCCGCGCTGCGCGGCGTCCCCGTGCGGATGCCGCCTGTCAGCGAGGATCCGCCGATCCACCGGGACTTCAGGAAGATCCTCAACCCGTACTTCTCCCGCACGTACCTGTCGCGGTACGCCGACGACATACGCGGTACCGCACGTGAGCTCCTCGATAGCGCGGTCCCCGCCGGGCGGATGGAATTCATTCACGACTTCGCTCTCCCGTACACCGCGGAGAACCTCTCGCGGGTGATTCTCGGCGAGACGAACAAGGAGCGCGTGGAGCGGGCACGCGAGGCCGGGCAGCGCCTCAGCACCGAGGGCAGTCCGCAGGCATTCATCGACTTGGCACAGGTAGCCAAGGAATTCCTGGACGATCGGACGAGCTCCGGCTTCGACGGCAACGACGTCCTGTCGGCGATCGTGAATGGGACAGTGCTGGGTCGCCCTCTTACCATG
>DATKFF010000711.1:0-3088 GCA_035511595.1 Solirubrobacteraceae bacterium
CGTCTACGGGCTCGCCATGCTGCCCGGCCTGTTCAACCTCACGCCGGGCCGCCGGGAGGTCAAGCGGCTGACGGGCAACTACTGGGTGCCGGTGCTGGTCGCCGACGACGGCGAGGTGATCCAGGGCTCACGTGAGATCGCTGCCTGGACGAACGCTCATCCGGCCTCGGCGGTAACCCCTGCCGGCGCGGTCGGCTGACCGAGCACCAAAGCCTCGACGAGCTCGGCCGCCCGTTCGCTCCCATCGTGCGCGGCTGCCCAGCCCGCCAACTTCTGGGCCCGGGAGGCCAGCGAGGGCTCCGATAGCGCGCGGCGGACCGCCAACTTCAACGTCGTCGGTCCGAGCAGTCGCCACGGCAGCCGCACCCCGATGCCCGCCCAGTCGGCGCGCGCCGCGTTCTCGGCCATGTCGCCGGCGTGCGGGACCGCCACCACGGGCACGCCCGTGGCCAGCGCCCTGACCATCGTCCCGTGCCCCGCGTGGCAGATCACGAGCGCACAGCCGGGCATCGTGCGTGAGTAGGAGATCCACTCCACGAGCCTGCTATTGGCGGCGACCCGCATCGGGCCCTGCAGCGGCTTCCGGTTCCAGGTAGCCAAGACGCGCACGGGCTCGTCCCCGAGGCCCCCGAGCGCCGCGCGGAGCAGCCGGTGCTCGGGATCTTGCGCCGTCGACGGCGCGACGAGGACCAGTGGTTCCTGCCCGGGCGGCGGCTCGACGTCGTGAAATGGCGGCTCCCACATCAGCGGCCCGACCACGTGCACGTGTTCGGGCCAGCTTCGCGGGTACTCGAGCTGCGGAAACGTCCCCACCAGACAGAGCCGCTCGCTCAGCCCGCCGTGGAGCCTGGTGACGGGCGGAAGTCCAAGCTGGGCACGCGCGTCGTTCAGCTCGGTACGCCCGCGGCGCAGGCCGGCCCCCACAGGGCGGTCGAATGCGCGCCACAGCCGAGCGCCCACCGCGGTCCGCGGCAACCGCGCCCCGAACGCGTACGGCGGGAAGCCCGGCGCGCCCACCGGATAGATATGAGGGATCAAAGTCGCGACCGGAACCCCTTCGAGCTCGCCCGCCAGCGCGGGAGCGAGCGTCAGGATGTCGTGCACGACGGCGTCCGGCCGCGCGGCCGCCACCGCCCGCCTGGTCTCGCCCGTAGCCCGGACCACGGCCTCGTACGGAGCGAGTGGCCGCTCGAGCGTCGGGAACACCGGGTACTCGGGCGCGGCGACGAACCGCATCCCGGCCGCCTCGACGTGCTCACGCCACCGGGTCCACGTCTCGAGCGTGACCTCGTGGCCACGCGTGACCAGCCGCGACCCAAGCGCGAGCATCGGGAACGCGTGCCCGGCGTCGCCGAACGCGCCGAGGAACAGCCGCAGCCGCCGGCCGGGTGAGGCCGGCGCTCCCGAGGCGCCGGCGGACGTCAAGCCGCTGCCAGTTCGGCGACTTCGCGCAGCTGCGCGATCCGGTCCTCGGAGGTGAACGCCATCGGCGCCACCATCAGCGTGCCCACACCGGCGCCGCGGAAGGCCGCCAGCCGGTCGCGGACGGCGTCACGTGGACCGGCCAGCGAGACCATGTCGATCAGGCTGGCCGGGATCGCCGCCGCCGCCTCCTCCTTCTTGCCCGACAGGTACAGGTCCTGGATCTCGGCGGCCTCCGCCTCGAACCCGTAGCGCTGGACCAGGCGGTTGTAGAAGTTCTGCTCACGTGAGCCCATCCCGCCGATGTACAGCGCCAATCCGGGCCGCATCAGATTGCGGGCCAGCTCCACGTCGTCCGACACGTACGCGTTGACGACGGGCGCGATGTCGAATCCGTCGAGCGAGCGATCCGCCCGCTCCGCGCCCTCCTCCAGCAGCGAGCGGAACGTCGCGACGTGCTCGGGGGAGAAGAACGTCGGGATCCAGCCGTCGCCGATCTCGCCGGCCAGCGCCGTGTTCTTCGGGCCGATCGCCGCCAGGTAGATCTGAATTCGCTCCTGCGCCGGCTCGATCATCAGCTTCAGCGGCTTCCCCGGACCGTCGGGCAGTGGCAGTTCGATCGTCTCGCCGTGGTAGGAGACCCGCTCACGCGCGAGCGCCAGCCGCACGACCTCGACGTACTCACGTGTGCGCTGCAGCTGGCGCGCGAACCGCTGCCCGTGCCACCCCTCGGCGACCTGCGGCCCGGACGAGCCGATCCCCAGCAGCATCCGCCCGCCCGACAGCTGGTCGATCGTCGCGGCGGTCATCGCCGTCATCGCCGGACTCCGGGCGGGCATCTGGAAGATCGCGGACCCGAGCTTGATCGCGCTCGTGCCCGCCGCCAGGAACGCGAGAATCGTCGCCGCGTCCGAGCCGTACGCCTCGGCCGCCCACGCGGAGTCATACCCGAGGCGCTCAGCCTCCTGGACGGTGCCCATCAGATCCTCGGATCCCATCGCCACGCCCCAGTACCCGAGGTACGCGCCGAGCTTCATCTGCAAGTTTCCTTTCGCGCCAAGGAGATCGCTTGTCGGGCCAGACAAGCGGAACTAGATTCGTCCGCGCACCCTATGCGAACCCGGCGCCGAGCGACGATCCAGGACCTCCGAGTGGCGATCGACTGCCTGCCGCGGGCGACCCGGCTCGCGATGCTCGAGGCGATCGGCTCCAACGAGATCATCGCGGGCGCCTACACCGGTCCGCACGGCATCTGCCCGATGCTCGCCGCCCACCGGGCGGGCGGGCGCACGAACGCGATCTCGTTCGCCCGGGCGTGGGACCGGTTCGCGTTCCGCGGCGCGCGCGTCATGGGGCCGCGGCGCGCGACCGCGCGTGAGCTGCTCGTCCTCAGATCACTGCTCGAAGCGAGCCTGCTGACCGAGGACGCGCCCGACGGCGACCTGGGGGCGGCGATCGCGTCCCACCAGCGCCTCGTCGCCGCCCGCGCGACGAGGCCCGAGCGCCCGGGCGACCCGGACCGCAGCCGCGAGCTCGCCGGCACCCCCGGCTGGGCGTGGACGCGGGTGGCGCGCAGCTACGACGAGTACAACGCCACGCTCGAGCGGCTGCAGGCGCAGCTGTGTCCGCCCGCCGAGCCGGAGCAGACGTTCCAGCACGCCTGATT
>DATKFF010000712.1:0-2238 GCA_035511595.1 Solirubrobacteraceae bacterium
CAGGGGTCAACGGCTCGGGCAAGCACAACAACTGGTCGATGGGAACCGACGACGGCGAGAACCTGCTCGAGCCGGGCGACACGCCCCACGAGAACCTGCAGTTCCTGTTCTTCTGCGCCGCCGTGATCCAGGCGGTCAACAAGTATCAGGGGCTCCTGCGCGCGTCGATCGCGTCGCCCGGTCAGGACCACCGGCTCGGCGCCAACGAGGCGCCGCCGGCGATCATCTCGATCTTCCTCGGCGCCGAGCTCGAGAAGGTGTTCGGGGCGATCGAGCGCGGCGAGGCCGGCGAGTCCACGCCCGGGTCGTTCCTGGGCCTCGGGACGCCCGTGCTGCCGCCGCTGCCGATGCACGGCGGGGACCGCAACCGGACGAGCCCGTTCGCGTTCACGGGCAACAAGTTCGAGTTCCGCGCGCTGGGTTCGAGCATGTCGCTGTCGTTCCCGAACACCGTGCTGAACACGATCGTCGCCGAGGCGATCGACGAGCTGGCCGAGGAGCTCGACGGCGCGCTCAAGGGCGGCGCCGGCCTCGAGGCGGCGCTCCGGCCGATCCTGCAGCGCAGCTACGCGGCGAATAAGCAGGTCGTCTTCGGCGGCGACAACTACTCCGAGGAGTGGCATGCCGAGGCCGCGGACCGCGGGCTGCTGAACCTCCGCTCGACGCCGGACGCGCTTCCGTACCTCGTCAACGACGACACGGTGACCCTGTTCTCCAACTACGGCGTCCTCTCCGAGCGTGAGCTCGAGTCACGCTACGAGGTGTTCCTCGAGCAGTACGCCACCAAGATCAACATCGAGGCGGAGACGGCAGCGTCGATCGCGCGCACGATGCTCCTGCCGGCGGCGGCGCGTTACCACGCAGAGCTGCTGGGCGCGCAGCTCACCGACCTCGCCGGCGAGACCTCGGAGCTGATCGACCAGCTAATCGATGCGATCAAGGCGCTCGAGTCCGCGAACCTCGCGGAGAACCAGCCCGACGACGACGCACTCGAGCACGCCAACTACATTCATGACCAGGTGATCCCGGCGATGGACGCTGTCCGGGCCGCGTCGGACCGCCTCGAGAAGGTCGTCGCCGATGACCTCTGGCCGCTGCCGAAGTACTCGGAGATCCTGTTCATCAAGTGATCCGGTGGGCGCGTCCGCTACAAGCGTGAGCCGACCAGCTCGGCCTCAGCCTGTCGTCTCCCTCAGGAAGCTCACGATCCAGGTGCGGAACGCGTCCGGGGTCTCCAGAGGCGCCAGGTGACCGGCGCCTGCGATCAGCTCATAGCTTCCACCCGCGAGCAGTCTTCCTAGCTCCTTCGCGCCCTCGATGAAGTCGGGCATGTCGTGCTCGCCGGCGGCCACGGCCGTGGGGAGGTCCAGCCGCGCCAGCGCGTCGGGGTGCTCGTCCACGGGGTCCGGGGCGTCGGCCACGTCCTTCGCCTCGGCCTGAAGCTCAAACGCTCGGCGCTGCATCGCCGCGATCCGGTCACGAAGCTGCTGTGGCGCGCCCGGCAAGGTCCACGCTTCGACGACCGCCTCGACGGCCGCGTCGATGTCGCCGCTCTCGAGCGCCGTCTCCTCGGCGTTCCAGACCGCCTGGAGCTGTTCGGATGGCTCCAGCCCGGGAGCCGGCGCCGAGACCAGCCCCATCGCCCATACCGCCGACGGCGCCACGACCGCCGCGCGGAGTGCGACGGCTCCCCCGAACGAGTCGCCGACCAGGGCGGCGTTGTCAATCCCGAGATCGCGCATCGCGCCGAGTACGTCGATCCACGGTGCTTGCTCGCCCGGCTGGGCGGGCGCCTCCCCGAAGCCCGGCAGGTCCAGCGCGACGACGCGGTATCCGGCGGCGGCGATCGGCTCGAGCTGCTCTGACCACATCGTCCGGTCTGCGATCCCGGCGTGCAGCAGCACGACGGCTGGACCGCTGCCGACTTCGTCGAACGGAAGCGTCATCGCGGCTACCCGAGCACCAGCTCGGCGGCCGTCCGCAGCGTCTGCGGGTCGCCCGAGATCAGCAGCGTGGTGACGCTCGACTCCCGCCACGCCTCGAGGTCATCGCGGATCTTGTCGACCGGGCCGATCAGTGTGAGCTGCTCGATCAGGTCGGCGGGGACGGCGGCCGCGGCCTCGTCCTTCTTGCCGTCCAGGTAGAGCTCCTGGATCTGCCTCACCTCCGCCTCGTAGCCCATTCGGATCGGAACGTTGGCGTGGAAGTTCGCGCTCTTGGCACCCATCCCGCCGAAGT
>DATKFF010000713.1:0-7741 GCA_035511595.1 Solirubrobacteraceae bacterium
AGACCGTGCTTGTACGTCACCGCGGTTGGACCCGGCTGCTGACGTTCGAGCAGCTCTGGGAGCGGATCGCGGGTGAGGAGGACGAACTCGAGGAGGGGGTGCTCGAGCCGCCGCGCTTGGAGGTCCTCTCGTGGGCGCCGGGGACGGAGCGCCCGGTGTTCCTGCCGGTCATGTGCCTGACCCGGCGCGAATACGAGGGCGAGCTCGTCGAGGTGAAGACGAAGATGGGACGCCGGGTGCGCTGCACCCCCGATCATGGCTGGATCGTTGGCGACGGGCGCGGGGGGGAGGCGTCGTTCAAGCTGGCCGAGGACCTGACGGCGGAGGACTGGGTGCCGATCGCGCTCGGGCGCGGCGAGGCGTGGGAGCCAACTCGCGTCTACTCGCTGATGGGAGCCGCCGAGGTGGCGGAGCTCGCGCCCGAGAAGCTGATCGTCCGCCCGCGGCGCGAGTACATCGACGAGCTGGTGCGACGGCCGATGGAGGAGCGGCGGATGGTGTTCGCCCGGTCCAGTTCGGCGGCCGCTCGGACGGGCGAGGTCCGCAGGACCGGGACGCTCCGGCTTGACGAGCTGGCGCTCACCCAGATCCCTCTCGAAGGCTCCACGATCAGCACGACCAAGAACGGCAACCAGCCCCGAAGCGAGCTCCAGCTGGATGAAAGGTTCTGGAGGGTTGTCGGGCTCTATCTGGCAGAGGGTTGCGCATCGATGGGCCCGGGGAAGTGGACGCTCAAGTGGCACTTCCATCCAAGCCGCGAGGAGCACCTCGTCGACGAGGTCGCCGCATACTGGATCCGGCAGAACGTCCGGGCTTTGCCTGGCCGCACGGCGACCGCGCGCACCGTCACGCTCTCGTCCCGGCTGGTTGCGACCTGGATGATCGAGGTGCTGGGTCTGGGAAGAAACAGCTACGAGCAGCGGCTGCCCGACATGATCTGGGAGCAGCCCGAATCCGCGAAGTGGGCGCTTCTGTCTGGCTTGTTCGAGGGAGACGGCTCGTGGTCTCTGATCAACGGCGGGCCGAGCGTGATCATCGAGCTTGGCACCGTCAGCGACGAGCTCGCCGACGGCGTGCTGCGTTTGCTGGCCGAGCTCGGGATCGTTGCGACGCAGCGGATTGGGCGAGCCGCGAAGTCGACGAAGGACACGCACTGGATCCGGATCGCGGGTGCGGACCAGATCGAGCGGGCGATCGAGCTCGTGCCGAAGCGCGACCGTCCTGGAGTCCTTGCATCGATCGCGCGCCAGCAGAAGCGGATCGCGCCGACTGGCTATCGCCGGTTTGGTGATGGCGTGGCGTGGGTGCGGGTCACCTCGACCGAGCGAACGCCATACGCCGGTCCCGTGTACTCACTCGAGGTGCCCCTATCCCACACCGTCGCGACGTCCAATGCACTGATTTCCGGTAACTGTTTTCCCAAAGATGTCTCGGCCCTCAAGCAGCTCGCCGGCAACTCCGGCTATCACTTCCAGCTGCTGACGGCGGTGATCGAGGTCAACGAGCTGCAGAAGCGGCGCGTGATCGGCAAGCTCCAGAAGCACCTCGGATCGCTTGTCGGCAAGCGCGTGGCCCTGCTGGGGCTGGCGTTCAAGCCGAACACCGACGACATGCGTGAGGCGTCCTCGCTGGTGCTCGCCGCTCGGCTTCAGGCGGACGGTGCGACGGTCCGCGCCTACGACCCGGTCGCCGAGGGCGAGGCGAGCAAGCTGATGGTCGGGGTCGAGTTCGCCGACACGGCGCTCGAGGCCCTCGAGGACGCCGATGCCGTCGTGATCGTCACCGAATGGCCAGAGTTCGCGGAGCTCGACTGGACCGTCGTGGGCGAGCGGATGGGGGGCCGGCTGGTGGTCGACGGGCGCAACTGCGTCGATCCGAAAATGGTCGCCGCCGCGGGCCTGGCGTACGAGGGCATCGGCCGGGCCAGCGGCAAGTGAGCCCGGCCGGGCGCCTATAGAGCGTCCTGCCGGTCGACCGCGTATCTTCCCCGGCGTGCAGCTGCGTGAGGGACAGGAACCGGCTTGACCGCCGCCGCGACCCTCGACCGCGACGCGATCGCCGCCGTCGATCGGGGACGTCAGCTCGAAGACATCCTCGCGCTCCCCGATCACCTGCGTGACGCGCTGTGGCGGGTCGAGGCGGCCAATCTCAAGCCGCACGACGCGACCGGTGGACTGATCGTCGCCGGGATGGGCGGATCGGCGATCGGCGGGGCGCTGGCGCGTGCCGCGCTGGGCGATCGAGCGCTCCGCCCGATCGTGATCACGAGGGACTACGGGCTCCCGCCCTGGACCGCCCCCGAGAGCACCGTGCTCTGCTCGAGCTACTCGGGCAACACCGAGGAGACGCTCGCCGCCTACGAGGCCGCCGGGGCCGTCGGGGCGCACCGGATCGTCGCGACGACCGGTGGCAAGCTCGCCGCCGCGGCGCGCAGCGACGGCGTGCCCGTGATCCCGCTGCCCGGCGGGTTTCAGCCGCGTGCCGCGGTCGGGTACTCGCTGGTGGTCGCGCTCGAGGTCGCCGGGTTGGCCGGGGCGGGTGAGCGGCTGCACTCCGAGATCGACATCGCGGCCGCGCGAACCGAGGAGCTGGTCGCCAGATGGGGACCGGGCGGCTCTCACGACGACTTCCCCAAGGAGCTGGCGCGGGGGCTGCACGGGACCGTCCCGCAGATCGCCGGCTCGGGCCTGACCTCTCCGATCGCCTACCGCTGGAAGTCCCAGTTCAACGAGAACGCGAAGCTGCCGGCGTTCTCCAACGAGCTTCCGGAGCTCGACCACAACGAGATCGTGGGCTGGCAGTCGGCGAGCGAGCTCGGCCGCTTCAGCGCGGTGTTCCTCGACGACTCCGACCTGCACCCACGGATCCGCCAGCGGATCGAGCTGACGCGAGGGCTGATCGCAGCCGAAGGCGCGGCGACCTTCCGAATCGAGAGCGTCGGCGCGACTGCCACGGAGCGGCTTCTGTCGCTGGTCCTGCTGGGCGACCTGGTCTCGCTTTATCTCGCCGTGCTGCGCGGCGTCGATCCCGGCCCGGTGGCCGTGATCGACCGGCTCAAGAGTGCGCTGGCGGGCGGCTAGCGCCCTCGCGGGCGGGGAGCTCGATCCCGCGCTGCTCGTACAGGCGCCGGTCGGCCACCTCCAGCAGCTGTTCGACCGAGTCCCCGTCCGCAGGGAAGGCCGCGGCCCCGATCGTCACGTCCCAGTTCGTCTTCAGGCCGAGCGCGGCGCGGTGCGCCGGAATCTCCGCACGGACGCGATCGCTCATCGCTGAGGCGCCCTCGGCGGAACCCTCTACGAGGAGCACCGCCAGCTCGTCGCCGCCGATGCGGCCGACCACGTCGTGCGTCCGGGCCGATTCGCGCAGCATCAACGCGACCTGCTTGAGCAGCCGGTCGCCGGCGAGGTGCCCCTCAGTGTCGTTGACAGCCTTCAGGCCGCGCACGTCGACGAACGCGAGCGCCATCGGGTGCTCGTACCGGCGTGCTCGGCTCAGCTCACGCTCGGCAGCGTCGGAGAAGCCGCGCCGATTAAGGACCCCCGTCAGCGAGTCGGTCAGCGCGGCGGCGGTCACCGCGGCCACCTCGGTGGCCCGCAGGCGCGCCCGGCGCCCCGAGCGGAATGCGGCGCCGCCGCCAGCGGCCGCCAGCGCCAGCGCCACGGCCAGTGCGATCCAGACGCCGACCGGGATCACGCGGATGAAGTGCTCGATGACCGTCGCCGCGGGGGTAGCCAGCAGCGGCAGCACCCCGCGAGCGGGGTGGTGACGGGCCGTGCGGTGGTGCGCGGTGGAGTGCGCTACGCCGGAGGTGGTCGCGGCGACCGTGATCCCGGCGGTCCCGGGCGCCAGCGCGCCCGTGATCGGCGTCGCGGTTCCCGCGGTTGAGCCTGTCGTTCCGAGGACCGGCGTGGACGGACCCACGTGCCGGGAAGGAGTGATCCGATGGTCGCGAACGCCGAGCCCCGGGCCCGTGCTCGGCGAGGGGATGGGACTGACGGTTGGCGTGGGTGTCACCGAGGGCGTCGGGGCAGGCGTCGCCGGGGTCGGAGTCGCCACGGGCGCCGGCGTCGGGACCGGAGTTGGCGTGGCTGGAGTCGCCGTCGTGATCGTGGACTGAGTGACCGGCGCGGGCGCGGGGGCAGGCGCCGGGGTCGAGGTTGCGACCGCGCTCGAGGAAGAACGGGAGCCTGCGTCCTGGGAGTGGTGATGGCCATGGCCGTTGCCGTTGCCATTCCCGTTGGCGTTGCCGTTTCCTTCGCCGTTGCCGTTGCCTTGGGCGACGCTGCTGCTCTGGGTGTTGCCGCTGCCGGACGCTGGGCCGGCGCCGCCACCGGTGTGGTTGCTCTGGCCGTTGCCGCCTCCTTGGCCAGGCCCCGGCTTTATGGCCGCACTCTGGGTGACCTCGTTGGTGGAGCCGCCGCCGTTGCCGTTGCCTCCGCCGGATACATTCCCGTCGCCACCGTCCTGGTGGTGGTGGTGGCCGCCGCCGTCGCCGTTCTGGCCCTGTCCAGGGCCAGACTCTGAGCTCTGACCCTGGCTCGGACCGCCACCTTGCCCTTGACCTCCGCTGCCCTGGCCACCTTGCCCTTGGCCACCTTGCCCCTGGCTACCTTGCCCCTGGCTACCTTGCCCCTGACCCCATTGCCCCTGGCCCCCTTGGCCCTGATCCCCCTGACCCTGGCCCCCGTTGTCTTGCGACCCCGGGTCCTTCCCCCCTTGTGAGCCAGGCCCCCATTGTCCCTGGCCAGATTGCTGCTGAAACGGGTGATCGCCCCCATGCCCGAGCGCGGATGGCACGCCAAGGCTTGCCCCCGTGAGAATCATCGCAAGCGCGGCACTGCAGATGAACCGGCTGCGCTTTATCGGACCTAGACCTTCCTGGGACGGTCGGTTCGGATTCCCGGGCCAGCAGACGGCCTGGAAATCCCCTACGCCGATCATCGGCCGAACTAGACACGAGGTTTAGCCTTTTCATCACTTTCCGGACGAATGTCCTAGGGTCCGGAGCCGGTTTCGGTCCAAGATCTGCCCTCCCAAACCTTGACACGGTCGTGGTAATGTTGCACGCCGATGGAGGGCTTGACGATCAACGAAGCGGCGCGGACGACCGGCTGGTCGGCGCGGATGCTGAGGTACGTCGAACGCGCCGGGCTGGTGAGCACGGAGCGCTCGGCGTCGGGGTACCGCCTGTACGGCCCCGCCGAGCTGCAACGGCTGCGCACGCTCAAGGAGCTGCTGATGAGCTTCGACATCGGGCTCTCGGACGTGGCGTTTGCAGCGCGGATGGCCGCGAGCGCGGAGCTCCGTGAGGCCGTGCAGGCTTGGCTCGAGGCCCAGCCCCGCAGGCCTGAGCACGTCACTGCGGAGGACTGGCTCCGGTTCGAGCAGGAGAAGCACGAACGACTGCTGGCCGCTGCTTGAGCGCCGCTCAGGGCAGCGTCTGACCCGACTTTGGAGGACACATGAGCACCACTGCCCTGAACGCCGAGCCGAGCGCCGCGGCCGATTTCAAGGTCGCCGACCTCGGCTTGCACGAGTTCGGCCGCAACGAGATCCGGCTGGCCGAGCACGAGATGCCCGGCCTGATGGCAACCCGCCGGGAGTTCGCCGACAGTCAGCCGCTTGCCGGCGCACGAGTTACCGGCTCGCTGCACATGACCGTGCAGACGGCGGTGCTGATCGAGACGCTCGTCGCGCTCGGCGCCGAGGTGCGGTGGTGCTCCTGCAACATCTTCTCCACCCAGGACCACGCCGCCGCGGCGGTCGTGGTCGGCCCACACGGCACCCCCGAGGATCCCCGCGGGGTCCCGGTCTACGCGTGGAAGGGCGAGACACTCGAGGAGTACTGGTGGTGCGCCGAGCAGGCGCTCCTGTGGCCGGATGGCCAGGGCCCCAACATGATCCTCGACGACGGCGGCGACGCGACGCTGCTCGTGCACAAGGGCGCCGAGTTCGAGCGCGCCGGCGCGGTGCCAGATCCTGAGACCGCGGACTCCGAGGAGTTCAAGCTGATCCTCGAGCTGCTGCAGCGCTCGCTCGAGCAGGATCCCCAGCGCTGGACGACGATCGCCGCCGCGATCAAGGGCGTCACCGAGGAGACGACGACCGGCGTGCACCGCCTGTACCAGTTCGCCGAGGCGGGGCAGCTGCTTTTCCCCGCGATCAACGTCAACGACTCGGTCACGAAGTCGAAGTTCGACAACAAGTACGGCTGCAGGCACTCGCTGATCGACGGAATCAACCGCGCGACCGACGTTCTGATCGGGGGCAAGCAGGCGGTCGTCTGCGGCTACGGCGACGTCGGCAAGGGCTGCTGCGAGTCGCTGCGCGGGCAGCGCGCTCGGGTCGTGGTGACCGAGATCGACCCGATCTGCGCGCTCCAGGCCGCGATGGACGGCTACCAGGTGCTGCGGCTCGAGGACGTGCTGGAGACCGGGGACATCTTCATCACCGCGACCGGCAACCGGGACGTGATCACGGCCGAGCACATGAGCCGGATGAAGCATCAGGCGATCGTCGGGAACATCGGCCACTTCGACAACGAGATCGACATGGCCGGGCTGACGCAGACGCCGGGTATCCACCGCACTCGGATCAAGCCACAGGTCGACGAGTGGGTGTTCCCCGACGGCCACTCGGTGATCGTGCTGTCCGAGGGTCGGCTACTGAACCTCGGGAACGCCACCGGCCATCCGAGCTTCGTGATGTCGAACTCGTTCACCAATCAGGTGATCGCCCAGATCGAGCTATACGGCCACACCGAGATCTACGAGAAGCGGGTCTACACGCTGCCCAAGCACCTCGACGAGAAGGTCGCGAGGCTGCACCTCGACGCACTCGGCGCGAAGCTGTCGTCGCTCACGCCGCAGCAGGCCTCCTACATCGGCGTCCCGCCGGAGGGGCCGTACAAGCCGGACCACTACCGCTACTAATCGGCGCGTGACGATACGAACAATGGCGAATCGGTTCGGACATACCGAACCGATTCGCCATCGTTCGCGCCCGAGCGGGACGTAAGGCGGATCCCGATGGCCCGCAAGACGCTCCCCCCGCACGACGTCGCGGACCTGTCGCTGGCGGAGGAGGGCGCCGCGCGGATCGCGTGGGCGGGCGGGCAGATGCCGGTGCTCGAGCGGATCGGCGAGCGGTTTACGCTGCAGCGCCCGCTCGACGGGATCAGGGTCGCGATCTGCCTGCACGTCACCGCCGAGACGGCCAACCTGCTGCTGACGCTGGCGGCGGGCGGCGCGAGCACCGCGCTGTGCTCGGCGAATCCGCTGTCGGTCCAGGACGACGTCGCGGCGGCGCTTGTCGTCGAGCACGGGGTCGAGGTGCGCGCACGGCACGGCGAGGGCCTGAGCGAGTACGCCGCTCACGTGCGCGCGACGCTGGAACGCGGGCCACAGGTCACGATCGACGATGGCGCCGACCTAATGATCACCGCGCACGAAGCCGGCGGGAAGGTCCTCGACGGGCTGATCGGGGGGACCGAGGAGACGACCACCGGCCTCGTCCGGCTGCGTCGGCTCGAGCAGGACGGGAAGCTGGCCTGCCCGGTCCTCGCGGTCAACGAGGCCCGCACCGAGCGGGCGCTCAACGACCGCCACGGCACCGGCCAGTCCGCGCTTGACGGAATCATCCGCGCCAGCCACGTGCTGCTGGCCGGCCACACGCTCGTCGTGCTCGGATACGGCTGGGCGGGACAGGGCATCGCCGAGCGCGCTCGCGGAGCGGGCGCTGC
>DATKFF010000714.1:0-10385 GCA_035511595.1 Solirubrobacteraceae bacterium
AGGCCCAAGTCGCGTACGGCCTCGTGTACCACTACTTCTCCTCCAAGGAGGAGATCCTCGACACGCTGTTCCTGGAGCGCTGGGACCTGATGCTCGAGGCGATCTCCGAGGCCGACGCGCAGCAGCGTTCGCCACGGGAGAAGCTCTACGCGATCGCCGCCTTCATCGTCGAGGTCACGCGCGCGGCGAACACGTTCGGGCGTACGCACCTGGCCAAGATCCGGGAGGCCTACGACCAAATCGCCGAGATCGTGCGGCGCGGCCAAGCCGAGGGCGTGTTCCGTGATGAGATCGATCCGGCGTTCGCCGCGCTGGCGTTCTACGGGCTGATCGAGCAGGTGCTGACGGCCTGGATCTTCGATGCCGAGCTCGTGGCGGAGGAGGAGCTCGACCGCGCGAAGACGCTGATCGTCGACACGATCTGCCGGGGTCTCGACCGCTGAGAAGCGCCCCCTTCGTTGGCGTTCCGCCACATGCGGCGTTTTAGACGGCGACACTTCGGGCAGTCGCTCTCCATCCGTGCCCCGCAATGTCTGATTGAATCCTGCGCCGATGGCTGAGAGTCCACTGCTCAAGCGACTGATGTGGTCGGGGCTGCTCGCTGGGACCGGCGCGCTAGCGACGCTTCTGGCGGCGCGGGTCTCCGCCGTGATCTGGAAGCGCCTATTCGACGAAGACCCACCCGAGTGACCGACAGCTCGGACAGCTCTGGCCAGGACCCGACCGCCGAGCAGCAGGCCGCTTCCTGGGTGCCGCAGTCACCGCCGTCCGACGGCGCATCGGGGTATTCGTCAGGCGCCGCCAACCGCCCCGAGGTGGCGGTCGGCGCGGCCTTCGCCGGTGGCCTGCTCGCGGCCCTGATCCTTAAGCGCCTTGCCCGCTGAGAACGGAAAGCCCGAGAACATCGCCACGGCGGTGACCGAAGTCTCCGAGCGGATGAGCCTGCTCGTCCGCGAGGAGTTCGAGCTCGCCCGCGCCGAGGTTACGCAGAAGGTGACGAGCATCGCCCGCGGCGCGATCGCGGTCGCGGCGGGAGCCGTGTTCGGGGTGTTCGCAGTGGTGTTCCTGCTCGAGACGGCGGCGTGGGGGCTGAACGCTGTGCTGGTCAGCGGCGCCGGCAACCTGTGGATCGGATTCGCGATCGTGTTCGGCGTGCTCGCGATCCTGGCGCTGGGGGCGTTCCTGTTCGCGTGGCGCAAGCTGCGCGTCGGCCCGCCGACGCCGAACATGGCGATCGACGAGGCGAAGAAGATCCGTGAGACGGTCGCGGTCACATCCGAGGGCGAGGTCTGATGCCGACCCGATCGCCCGACCAGATCAGGGCCTCGATCGAGCAGAATCGGCAAGAGCTCGGGGTTTCGCTCGAGCGGCTCCGTGGCGAGGTGGTGCGCCTCACGGACTGGCGCTCACAGCTGCGCAACCACCAGCAGCAGGCGATGATCGCAGCCGGCGTCGCCGGCTTCGTGGTCGGCGGCGGGATCGCCGCACTCGGAGCTCTGACGTTCGGGCGCAAAGCCCGCCGGGCCGCGCGCAACCGGTAGACGGCCTTCGCTACTGCAGGAACGAGCTCGGGATCCCGCCGACCCCGAGTAGCCCCGGCCCCACGTGGGCGCCGATCACCGGTCCGATCTCGGAGACCGTGACCGGATCGTTGTTGAAGATCTCCCGTCCGCGCACGACCAGCTGCTCGGCCTCAGCCGGCGCCTGGATGTGCTGCACCATCCACGCGTCGGCGCCGGCGCGGGCGCGCTCACGGAGCAGGTCGACCATCCGCTCGAACGCGCGTCGCGAGGTCCGCACGCGCTCGACCGGGGTGATCTGGGATTCGACGGTGAGGATCGGCTTGATCTTCAGCGTCGAGCCGAGCCACGCCTGCGCGCCGCCGATCCGACCGCCGCGACGCAGGAACTCGAGCGTGTCGATCGAGAACCACATCTTCAGCTGCTCACGCGCTCGGATCGCTCGGTCGTTGACCGCCTGCCCGTCGGCGCCGTCCCGCGCGGCCGCAGCCGCGGCCAGCAGCACCAGCCCCTGGCCCCCGCATGCCGAGGCGGAATCGATCACGTAGACGCGCTCGGCCTGGTTGCCGAGCTGCTCGCGCGCCTGCTCGGCTGAGCGCACTGTCCCAGACATGCCGCCCGCGAGGTGGATCGAGACGATCTCCTGGCCGGCCTCGAGCAACGGCTCGTACACCGCGAGGAAGTCGCCGATCGACGGCTGCGAGGTGGTCGGCAGCGTGGTGGAGTTGCGAAGGCGCTCATAGAACGCGCCGTAGTCGGTGATGTCGCTCTCCCGAACGGTCTCCTCGCCCCAGTGCACGTACAGGCTGACCTCGTGGATCCCGTTCGCTGCGGCCTGCTCGCGAGGGAGGTAGTGGCAGGTATCGGAGACGATCGCGACCGGCATGACCCGGCGGCACCCTACCCGGTTGGGGCCTTGACCGCGCGAGGTAGGATCGGCCTTGTGCCGCGGACACTCGTCACCGGTGCGACTGGATTCATCGGCTCGCATGTCACGAGGTTGCTGGTCGAGCGAGGGGACAACGTCTCGGCGTTCGTGCGTGAGGGCTCGCGTCTGGAAGCGCTCGAGGGCCTTCCGGTCAAGCTCGTTCGTGGCGACGCGCGTGACCGCCGGTCGGTTCGCCGCGCGATGCGCGGGATCGAGCGCGTGTTCCACATCGCCGGTACGACGAACCTCGCGCTGCCACGCGGCGAGACGTTTGCGCTCAACCTCGAGATCACCCGAATCGTGCTCGAGGAGGCGCTCCGGGCGGAGGTCGAGCGCGCCCTCTACACCTCGTCGGTGGCGGCGATCGGGCCGGCCCGGCCCGGGTCGACCGCCGACGAGACGGCCGCCTGGGACGCCGGCCGCTACGCGATCCCGTACGTGGACTCCAAGCACGAGGCCGAGGTCGCCGCGCTGCGACTGATCGCCCGCGGCCTGCCGCTCGTGATCGTCAATCCAGCGCACGTACTAGGTGCCGGCGACCCGGGGAGGTCATCGACCAGGCTCGTGCGCCGGTTCCTGCGCCGCCAGATCCCTGCGTACGTCGACGGCACGCTCAACATCGTCGGGGTCGAGGACGTGGCGCGCGGTCACATCCTGGCCGACGATCAGGGGACCGTAGGCGAGCGCTACATCCTCGGTAATCGGAACTTCACGCTCGACCGCCTGTTCGCCGACCTCGGGCGGCTGTCCGGGGTCGAGCCGCCCGCGGTGAAGCTCCCGCTGGGGGTCGCGCTGGCGCTCGCCACCGGCGCCCAGCGGTTTCCGGGTCCGAGGATGCCGTCGCCCGTCGAGGTCCGAGCCTCGTCGCTCAACTGGGCTTTCTCGAACGCGAAGGCCAAACGCGAGCTCGGCTGGAAGCCTTCTCCGCACGAGGACGCGCTCGAGGAGACGATCGCGTGGTACCGGGAGCAAGAGGGCGCGCGGCTGGCGCCACCGGGGGCGCGCCAGCCGACTCCGGTGCGGCTGGCGGCGCCGGTGCTGCGGCGTATCTTCTAGAGGCTGTGGCCACTCTCTATCGCTGCTCGACGCCGACGAACTGGCTGTGCCCGTGCGGCCGGGTGGCGCGTGCGCTGGAGCGCGACGGGGTCTCGTTCGAGCAGGTCCGGGTGCCCCAGCGCCGTGCGCGGCGGCCGGAGGTCGAGGCGCTGACGGGGCAGCAGCGCGTGCCGGTGCTCGTGATCGACAGCGAGGCGATCTGCGACTCGCGCCGGATCACGGAGTACCTGGAGTTCAGGCGAGAACAGCTTCACGACTGATCTCGCGCGGTTGCTGCGACCGCGGCCCGGGTAGCCAAATCGCGCACGGAATCTTCCAGGAAGGAGCAACGATGAGCGACCGCACGCAGCGAGCAAGTGGCAAGGCCAAGGAGGTAAAGGGCCGAGTTAAGAAGGAGGCGGGAATCGCCACCGGCAGCCCCGGCCGGGAGACGCGGGGAGCCGGCGAGGAGCTCAAGGGCAAGGCGAAGAACACCGTCGGACGCGCCCGCAGCGCCGCCAAGAAGGCGACGCGCTAGAGCCGCTGACGTCGTCACGAAGGCGGCGCCTACGCGCCGCCTTCGTTTCGGCTAGAGCCGGTTCTCGATCGAGAGCGGCGGGGCCTCGGGGGCCGCCGCCTCGGACGCGGGCTCCTCGGCGGTGCCGCCGTTGACGCCAAGCGCTTCCTGAAGCTCGCCGGACTCGTACATCTCGGTGACGATGTCGCAGCCGCCGACGAGCTCGCCGTCGATGAACAGCTGCGGGATCGTCGGCCAGTTCGAGAGCGCTGAGAGCTCCTGCCTGATGCGCGGATCGGGCAGGATGTCGACGGCCGCGAACGGCCTGCCGAGCGACTGGAGGATCGCGACGGTCCGGGCGGAGAAGCCGCACGCGGGCTGCTCGGGGTTGCCCTTCATGAACAGCAGCACTGGGTTCTCGTCGATCGCCTTCTGGATCTCGTCGCGGAGAGGATTACTGGACTGGTCGGTCATGCGAGCGTCACTCCGGTTTCGTTTGGATTGACAGGGCGTGGATGCGGTCGCCCACTTCGGCGCCGAACACGTCGTAGACGAGGCGATGCTGAGCGATGCGGGTGAGTCCCTCGAACGCGGAGGCAGAGACGACCGCGTTGAAGTGATGCCCGTCGCCCGTAACCTCAGCCCGGGCGCCCGGGATTCCTGACTCGATCCGCTGTTTCAGCTCCTCTGGCGTAGCCGACACAGACCAAGGGTAGCGAGCCAACATCCGTAGCTATACTTGCTGAAGCATGATCACACTTACCGATAAGGGCGCCGAGAAGGTGCAGGAGTTCCTGAGCACGCAGAGCGCGGTCGCAGAGACCGCCGGGCTCCGGGTCGGAGTCCGCGGTGGTGGATGCTCGGGGTTCCAGTACGCGCTCGCGTTTGACGAGCAGCGGGACGGCGACAGAGTGTTCGAGGACAAGGGCATCCGCCTGCTCGTCGACACGCAGAGCCTCCCGTACGTAGAGGGCTCGACGATCGACTTCGTCGATGGCCTCCAAGGCGCCGGCTTCAAGGTCGATAACCCGAACGTGATCGCGGCCTGCGGCTGCGGCTCCTCGTTCCGGGTCGCCGAAGAGGAAGAAGTCTCGGCGGTCTGACACGGCGGCCTCGGCCGCCAAGCCCGCCGCGCGACAGCTCGCGCGTCGGGCAATCGCGGCCTGCTCCGGGTCACACGGGCGTCGCGGCCAGCGATCGCCACAGGTAGCGCGACGCCAGCGTCCGGTACGGGCGCCACGGCTCGGCGATCTTCTCCATCTCGGCCGGCGACGGCAGCTCGGGCAGCCCGTAGCGGTTCATGATCGCGCGGCGGATCCCCAGGTCCCCGACCGGGAGCACGTCGGGGCGCTGGAGATGGAACATCAGGAACATATGGGCGCTCCAGGTTCCGAGCCCCTTGACCGCGACCAGCTCGGCGATCACCTCGTCGTCGGGCAGGTCGTCGAGCCGCTCGAGCTCGAGCTCCCCGTCGATCACGTGCTCGGCCAGCGAGCGCAGAAACGAGACCTTCGCGCGGGAGAGGCCAGCGGCGGCGCGGAGCTCCTCCGGGTCGTCCTCAAGCACCTCGACCGGGGTCGGCGTGCGGCCGCCGTAGCGGTCTGTCAGGCGCCCGTAGATCGCCCGAGCGGCGCTGGTCGACAGCTGCTGGCCGACGATCGATCGCACCAGCGCCCCGTAATGGTCATCCGGCCGGCCCGCGCGGGCGTCGCCGAGTCCATCGGCGCCCTGCTCGTCGATCAGCTCCCGGAGTACAGGATCGGCGCTCCGAAGGTATTCGACCGGGTCCACACCCGCGGCCGCACGGCGACCCTTACGGCTGGCCGGCAACGGCGCCCGGAACGCCCGTGTTGGTCGAGTACTTGGGCTGGATGTTGGTCTCCGGGCGGATCTCGTGCACGGCCTGGGCGACGGCGATCGCCGACTCGGCGAAGCCGGTGGCGATCAGCTTGAGCTTGCCGTCGAACGTCGTGATGTCGCCGCAAGCCCAGACCCGCTCAAGCGAGGTGTGCATCACCTGGTCGACGACGATCGCGCCCTTCACGACCTCGAAGCCCCACTCCTTGAGCGGACCGAGCGCGGTCTTGAACCCAAGCTGGAGCAGGATCGCATCGACCTCGAGCTCCAGCTCGTGCGCCTCGTCCTCGGAGTTGAACAGGACGACGCGCTCGACGCTGCCGTCGCCGTGGATCTCCTTGATCTGGAACGGGACATGCACCGTCACGTCGCCGCGATCGGCCGCCTCCAGCACCTGGCCAACCGTCAGCTCGTGCGCGCGGAAGCCCTCGCGGCGGTGGACCAGACTGATCTCGCTGGCGGTGTCCAGCAGGTTGATCGCCCAGTCGCAGGCCGAGTCGCCGCCGCCGACGATCATCACCCGCTTACCCTCGAACACCGACTTCTCGCCGACGATGTAGTGGGCGCCGCGCCCCTCCCACGGGGTCATGTCGAAACCGGGGAGCTTCTTCGGCTCGAACGCGCCGTGGCCGCCCGACACGATCACGGTCCGCGAGCGCAGCTCGCCGCGGTCCGTGTGAAGGACGACCACGCGGTCCTCGCCCTCGCCCTCCCACGAGATCGACTCGGCGGTCGTGTTGAGGTGGACGGGCACGTCGAACTGCGCGATCGACTGCTCACGGAGCATCTCGACCAGGTCCCTGGCCAGCACCTTCGGGTGTCCGGGGACGTCGAAGATCCACTTCTCCGGATACAGCGTCGTCAGCTGGCCGCCAAGCTCGGGCAGCGAGTCGATGATCCGGGCGTCGGCCTCGCGCATCCCCGCCCAGAACGCGGTGCTCATCCCGACCGGGCCCGCCCCGATCACGGTGACGTCGCGGATCTCGTCGAAGTCCTCGGCCAGCGTTGCGGGATCGGTGGTCATGGCGCCGTCACCGTCAGCGCGGCGCCGTCCAGCGCGCCAAGCGCGCGCTCCACCGAGCAGGAGATGCAGGTGAGCGTCGGCGTGTCGCGCAGCGTGTACGAGCTCGACTCCGTGGTCCGCAGGCGCTGCACCAGGTCGAGGAAGTCGGCCGGGTTGTCGGTCTCGAATGCGACCACGAACTCCTGGTCGTCGAGCCCGAACGAGTAACTCGTGTTGAGGTCGACCGACGGGTACTCACGGCCGATCTTGATGTGCTCCTGCATGATCCGCCAGCGCTCGTCGGCGGGCAGCCCGTACCACGCGCGCGTCTTGACGAACGGATAGACGAACAGGTACTTGGCGTGCGCGGGCCGGACCTCGAGGCGGGACTCCTCGGAGTACTCGGAAGGCTTCGTCATGGCGAGGAACGAGTAAGGGATCGAGCACCACTTCATCAGCCCGCTCTGGGACAGGACGACGTGAAACTCGTGGATCCGCTCGAGATTCTCGGCCTGCGTGAGGATCATCAGATCGGCGTCACCGCGGGTGCCGACGAGCGAGAAGGCGCGCAGCAGGTGGCCGTCGGCGAAGTCATCACAGGCGGCGATGAACTCGCGCTTGTCGGCCGCGCGGCGATCCTCGTCGAGCCGCCGCCACGCGGGGTCGACCTTCAGGAACGTGTACTTGACGAAGCGCCTGACGGGCATCGAATTTGATGATACGCAGGAGATCGGGGCCCGCCTCGGAAGAGAAATCTAAGCCTCCTCCACGGACCCCACCGTCTAGGATTAACAGATGCGCATCGCGCTGCTCTCCCCCTACTCATGGACCTACCCCGGGGGCGTGACGAGGCACGTGAGGGCGATCGCCGAGAGCTTCATCGAGGCCGGGCACGACGTTCGCGTGCTGGCGCCCTATGACCCCCCCGACCGATTCTCGGCGGTGCTCCACCGAGGCGCGCGCCCGCCGATCGCACCGGCCCCCGAATACTTCATCTCACTCGGCAGGACGATCGGCTTCAAGGCAAACGGCTCGGTCTCCAACCTCTCGATCACGCCGTATGGACTGGCCACCGCGCAGCGCGAGCTCCGCACCGGCGGCTACGACGTGGTCCACATCCACGAGCCGCTGTCGCCGATTCCGCCGTGGGTCGTGACCGACTCCGTCCGCCTGCCGCTGGTCGGCACGTTCCACACCTACAACGAGAACCGGATCTCCAACGGGATCGCGACGATGCTCGGGGTGCGCCGCGTGCTCAACCACCTGCACGTCCGGATCGCCGTGTCAGAAGCCGCGGCCTGGACCGCGAGGCGCTTTATCGGCGGCCACTACCGGATCATCCCCAACGGGGCGTACCTTCCTCGCGACCGCGCCGTGGCGGACAAGCCGCGATGCGATGACCGGCTGCGGATCGTGTTCGTCGGCCAAGCGGTCGAGCGCAAGGGGCTGCCGCTGTTGTTGCGGGCGTTCGAGGCGCTGCGTGAGCACATCCCCACCGAACTGACCGTGATCGGCCCGACCCCCGACGAGCTCGAGCCGATGATGCTCGACACCCGTCAGGTGCGGATGCTCGGCCGGATCGACGACGAGGCCAAGCACGAGGAGATCCGCGCGTCCGATGTGCTCGTGGCTCCTTCGCTGCGCGGCGAGAGCTTCGGGCTGGTGCTGACCGAGGCGTTCACGGTGGGCACCCCTGTCGTGGCGTCGAACATCCCCGGCTACCGCGACGTCCTGCGCGACGGGACCGACGGCGTGCTCGTGCCGCCGGGCGACGCGCAGGCGCTCGCCGAGACTCTGCGCGACCTCTACGAGCAGCCCGACCGGCGCCTGGAGATGGCACGGGCTGCGGCCCAGGGAGTCGAGCGGTTCGCCTGGCCGCGGGTGTCGGCGCAGATCATGGAGGCCTACGAGGACGCGATCGCGACCCCGGAGCCACGGGGGGCGCGTGAGCGGATCGCCGTCCGCTACGGGATCCGCGCCGCGGACCTGAAGCCGCACGCCCCTGCGCGGCGCCTGCAAACGCTCGAGCCGAAGCCGGCCGGGGCGCGGCGCCGCAGCGCGATCGCGCTCGTGCGCCGCGGCGGGCTGGCGGTCGTTTCGGTGATCGGCGCGGTGCTGGCGTGGCTGGCGCTGCAGAAGATCGGGATCAACAACGTCGCCTCGGCGCTCGTGAACTCGAGCCCGACGTTCGTGCTGCTGGGGGTCGCGATCATGTGCAGCGCGATGATCGCGCGCGCGATCTCCTGGCACGCGATCCTGAAAGCCGCGCTGCCGAGGGCCGCCGTGCGGCTCGCGGACGCGATGCAGGGCACGTTCATCGGCGTCCTGATGTCATCGACGCTGCCCGCCCGTCTCGGCGAGCCGGCGCGCGCGCTGGTGGTGGCCAGGCGCACCGGCAGGCCGCGGGAGAACCTCCCGGTCGTGCTCGGGACGCTCGTCTCGCAGACGTTCCTGAACCTGGTCGCGCTGGCGATCCTGGGCGGCGTGATGTTCTCGTCGGTCGACATCTTCAGCGGTCATCAGAACGCGCTGCTGGCGGTCGCGATCGTCCCGGCGCTGCTGCTGGTGATCGTGCTGGCGCTGCCCGCGGTGATGCGTCGCGGCCGCGAGGGGTCCTCGCGGCTGCACACGATCGCCGGGCAGATCCGCGGCGCGCTCGCGAAGGTGCGCGACGGGCTCACGGTGTTCCGCCGGCCGAAGCTCGGCTCGATCGCCACCGTCGCGCAGCTGGGCGCCTGGGCCCTGCAGTGCACCTCCTGCTACATGCTGCTGATCGCGCTCGGGCTGAACCACCAGGCCGGCTTCGGAGCCGCGGCGGCGGTTCTGTTCGCGGTCAACATCACGGCCGTGCTGCCGGCGACGCCGGCGAATGTCGGGGTCTTCCAGGCGGCCTGCGCCGCGGTCCTCCACACCGGTTGGCACGTCGGCCTCGGCGCCGGCGTCGCGTACGGGGTGATCCTCCAGGCGGTCGAGATCTCGACCGGCTTGCTGATGGGGATGCCCGCGCTGCTGAAGGAGGGCATGTCGTGGCGCGAGGTGAAGATGCGCGCGATGCACACGACTCCGGTCAAGCTGAACGCACGAGGGTCCTCCGAAGAGGCCCGCGGCGCCGTAAGAGCCAAGGGCTAGCCGCCGGTCAGACACCGGACAGGCTCCTACGCCTGCGTGGAGTCGCGATGAGATCCTGCGCCGGAACCGGTCTGTACGGCAGCTGACCGACGCAAGAGGAGACGATTCCGATGGGCAAGCTGGTCGTATCTGAGTTTGTGAGCGTGGACGGCGTGTTCGAGGACCCGGGCGGGGCCGAGGGCTTCAAGCACGGCGGGTGGTCGTTTCGATTCAACCGAGGCCCCGAGGGCGACCGGTTCAAGCTCGAGGAGCTGCAGGCCTCGGACGTCCTGCTGCTCGGTCGCGTGACCTACGAGGGCTTCGCCGAGGCGTGGCCGAAGATGGAGCACAGCTCCGGCGAGTTCGGCCCGAAGATCAACTCGATGCGCAAGGTCGTCGTGTCGGGGACGCTTGACC
>DATKFF010000715.1:0-2616 GCA_035511595.1 Solirubrobacteraceae bacterium
GGATCCTTAGGCCGTTGAGCGTTCCCCCCTGCGCGCGCAGCGCGACCACGACCCGGGGGCCGTGGCGCGCGACCGAGTAGGTCAGCACAAGCTTCGGCTTGCGTCGCCTAGACGGGGCACCGGGCCGCACCTGGTAGCTGAGCGCGCTCGGATCGCAGCTGCTCTCGCTGGATGCGAGGTCGGACGGCGCCGCGAGCGTCGGCGGCTGCGGGAACGTGACCTCGGGTGAGAGGAAGTCGGCCATCGTCACCGCGTTGGCGTCGCGGTAGGTCATCGCAGGCAGGTTCCACTTGGCCTCGATCGTGGCGAGGATCGAGGTGTGGTCGTGGACGACGTTCGTGACCGCGTGGGGCCTGGCGTATCCCGAGACGACGACCGCGGGAACCCGCGGCCCGTAGATGTTGTACGCCCCGCGAACGTCGCCGGAGCCCAGCTTCGGCTGGATCGAATCGGGCTCGATCGCCGTGGGAGGGGCCACGTGGTCATACCAGCCGCCGTGCTCGTCGTAGAGCCAGACGAGCAGGATCCTCGGCCACAACTGCGAGCTCAGGACCGCGTTCACGACCTGGCTGACGAAGTTCTCGCCGAGGCTGAGGTCGCCGTTCTCCTCGTCCTGGTTCTGGTTCGACAGCGGGTCGGACGAGCCGTTGACCGGGGCCGGGAACTCGCCGGTCACCACCGGTCCGGCGCCGATGTCCGAGTCGACGAAGCTGACCGCCGGCAGGTTGCCCGCGGCGCAGTCGAGGTAGAACTGGTCGATCGAGGCGAGGTGGGTGGGGTTGTTCTGTGGGACCGACTCGATCACGCCCGTGACCGGCACATCGGTGAAGTAGTCAGTCCAGCTGATGTTGTGCGCGTTCAGCCGGTCGAAGATCGTCCCGTTCGGCGGGTTCTGGGTCACGCTCGAGGTATCGGTGCTGATCAATCCGAACGCCGTGCCCGCCATCAGGAAGCGGCGGTTCGGATACGTCTGGCACGGCGCCGAGCAGAACCACCGGTTCGCGAGGCAGAACGTCTTGGCGAGCGAGTAGTAGAACGGCAGGTCGCTCTCGTCCCAGTAGGTCATCGACGATTCGCCGGTGCGCGCGAAGCCGTCCATCCGGCCGCCGTCGATCTGGTGGTGGGTGTCGTTCCAGCTCTGGCTTCCGCTGCCGTCGGGTGTGCACAGGGACGGGGCGTGCTGGACCTCGATGTAGCCACCCTTCACTGGATTGGAGTTGACCGGCCGGCCGCTGCGGTCGAACGTGAACCCGTCCGCGAGCGGCTGGCCGCGGACCGGCAGCATCCCCAGGTAGTTGTCGAACGAGTGGTTCTCCATCATCACCACCACCAGGTGATCGAACGGGAGCGCGGCGGTGGCCTCGCCGGCGGGACGGCTCGGGTCGGGCAGCGACCCGGGACGGCGGAGCCCGGCCTTGGCCTGGGCGGCCCCGAGCAGCCCTGCGTACGGCGACAGCGTCATCAGCGCGACCGACCCTCCGCCCGCGCGCAGCACCGCCCGCCTGGTGTAGGTATTCGAGCCCACGGCGGCGCGATCGTAGCCGCGGCCCTGGCGAGCCGCGCCGATCAGCCGCCCAGGTTCACGGGCTGGTTACAACTTCGGGTGCGACCCGCACGGCGCGGCGCACTCACGGCGATCGCCGCGCTTCCGGCCGAGCGACGAGCCCGGCGTAAGCTGCAGCTCGTGACGCCGTACGACGACGACGATGACTGGGTCGGGACGCCGCCCGAGGGGCGGTACTCGCGTGACCGAGCCAAGCCCGAGTTCTGGTGGCGTCAGCGCCCGGTGAGCATCGCGGCCGCGGGCCTGCTGCTGGTCGTGATCATCGTGGTGGTGATCGCCCTCACGCGCTGAGAGCCCTCGCAGAAAGGGCGTAGCGTCCATCGACAGCACACCTCGCCGCATCCATACCGGGAAGGAAACTGATGTCAGAGCACAGCACGATCATCGCCTGTCCGAACTGCGGCACGAAGAACCGCGTGCGTCCGACCAGCTCGGGCGTGCCGCGATGCAGCGTCTGCCACACCACGCTTCCCTGGATCGCCGACGCCGGCCCCGAGTCGTTCGATGAGGAGATCAGGGCGTCGGTGCCGGTGCTGGTCGATTTTTGGGCGCCTTGGTGCGGGCCCTGCCGGATGGTGTCGCCGGTCGTCGAGCGGGTGGGGCGCGACAACGCCGGTCGGCTGAAGGTCGTCAAGCTGAACGTCGACGAGGCGCCGGCGATCTCGGAGCGCTTCGAGATACGCGGGATTCCGCTGCTGGTCCTGTTCCGGGACGGCGCCGAGGTCGACCGGCTGGTCGGTGCCGTACCCGAGGCGCAGCTGCGCCAGTGGGTCGAGCCCCATCTCCAACGGGCAAGCGACCGCGCGTAGCGTCAGTCGCCGACGTTGCCGTCGACGTCCATGTGCAGCGGGTTCATATCGAGCAGGTACTGGAGCCGGCCCTCGGTGGGCAGCGTCCCGGCGAGCTGCTCGATCCCGCGCTCGATGCCCTCCGGGTAGATGTCGGGGAACGGGCCGAGACCGGCGGCGATGACGCGCAGGTAGTGCCACTGCCGCCCGTCGGTGACGATGCACTCCCAGGCGTGCCCGCCGCCCTCGGACTCGCTGCGAGTG
>DATKFF010000716.1:0-3693 GCA_035511595.1 Solirubrobacteraceae bacterium
CGCGCAGGTACAGCAGGTGCGCGCTCCAAGCCACGTCGTCGTCGATCCTGCGGGACAGCTCCAGCGTGTCGAGATGTGCGTCGAGCAGCTCGTAGACGAGCGTCGTCACCTGGGCAGGGTCGAGCCCGCCCGGCGGAAGGCGATCGGGATGTCCGGCGGGAACCTCGGCGGCGGGCCCACGGCCTACGGCGCGGAGCACGAGCCGCGCCGCCGCGTGAGCGCGCAGCGAGGCGGTGCGAAGACCGGCGACGATCGCGCGGGGGGCCGCACCTTGCCAGGCGCCGGTGGCCGCGGCGCTCGAGCGCACGCTCAGGGGGCGATGAGCGGCGGGCGCCGCGGCCACGTGGGGGCGACGTGAGGAACTCATAGGACGGCTCGAGCGGGAAGCGTGCTTCCGTTCACTTCCGCGAGCTGTGCCTGCCACCGTGCGAGCTGAGCCCGCTGGCACTGGGAGCATGTGCCAACGTGGCGCCTGTGGCCGCACGGCCTGTGGCCTGCACGTACCGGGCTCGGCCTGAGGGCGAGGCGCTGCGCTTCGAAGCGCTCGTCGGTGTGGGTCACCCGGTGCAACTCGAACCTGCGAAATGAGAACCTCACTGCCGCTGGACGATTGCGCGTCCTGGCCCCGCTGTCATCGACGCCAGCGACCATCTCCGATGCGCGCCAGCGGTACTTCGTGATTCCGGTTAGCCGCAATGGTGCTCCGGGCCCGGCGATGTGATCCTGATGACGTGCCGACGCGCTACCTGCTCGTGGACGACAACGGTCCCTTTCTGGAGGCGTCGCGAAGGCTGCTCACCGGCGAGGGCCTGAACGTGGTCGGAACGGCCGGGACCGCGGCCGAGTGCCTTCGGCTTGCTGACGAACTGCAACCGGACGTGATCCTGGTCGACGTGGACCTGGGGGCCGACAGCGGGCTCGCGCTTGCGGCCCGCCTCGCGGAAGGCCCGGCGAGCCCGCCGGTCATCTTCATGTCCGCGCGGCCGGCCGAGGACTACGCGGAGCTGATTGCTCGGACCGACGCCCTCGGGTTCGTCGCCAAGCGCGAGCTTTCAAGGTGCGCGATCGAGGCGATCCTGGAGAACTCCGGACCCTCTGCCGGCCGCGCTAGCGCGACTTCAGGAACGTGACGACCGCCAGCACGCGGCGGTGGTCCTCCTCGCCGGTCGGTATCGGGAGCTTGGTGAGGATGCTCCGCACGTGCTTCTCGACCGTGCTCTCCGTCACCCACAGCCGCCGTGCGATGCCGGTGTTCGAGCGGCCCTCCGCCATCAACATCAGCACCTCGCGCTCGCGGTCGCTCAGTGCCGCCAGGGGGTCATCTCGGCGGTGCGCAGCCACGAGCTCGCCTACGAGCGCCCGGTCGACCACCAGCTCACCTCGTCCCACTCGCTCGAGCGTGTCGACGAACTCGTCGACGTCGGTCACCCTGCCCTTCAGCAGGTAGGCGACGCGTCCTCCGCTCACGAGCAGATCCATCGCGTGCTCCACCTCGACGTGAGCGGAGAGCATCACGATGCCCATCTCCGGAAGCTCCTGGCGTAGCAGTAGCGCGGCGTCAAGGCCCTCGGTGGAGTGGGAGGGGGGCATCCGGATGTCGATCACCGCCAGATCGGGCTTGCGCTCACGCACGAGGCTGAGCAGCTCCGCTGCGTCGCCGGCAAGGCCCACGACCTCGAAGCCGGTTCGCTCGAGCAGGCTCGCCAGGCCCTCCCGCAGCAGCACGTCGTCATCAGCCACCACCACCTGGTAGCCGGCTCCGATTCCCTCTGCGCGTTGGGCACCGGACTCCGGTGCCCCGTTTGTGGCCATTGCTGGCGATCCCCTGACGTTGGCGACTGCAGCAATTAAAGCCGCATCACAGCCGCTCAGGTCAGAATCCTTACGAGACGGCAACTTACGATCGTGGGAGCGGATTATTGCCGTCGCATGATCCGCGGAAGACGACCAGAATCGATCGCTACCGTAGGCGCGGTGCCGGTTCTGGAAGCTCGCGGCCTGAGTAAGACGGTTGGTTCAGGTCGCGCGGCGAGGCTTGTGCTCGACGATGTCAGCCTCGAGGTCGCGGCCGGCGAGGTGGTCGCGGTCCTGGGCCGGTCGGGGAGCGGCAAGTCGACCCTGCTCCACCTTCTCGGCGCGCTTGACCGACCCGACGAGGGGCGGATCGCCATCGCCGGCGAGGAGCTGACGGGGCGCCCGCCACGCACGCTGGCGCGTCTGCGGCTCAGGCACGTCGGATTCGTGTTCCAGTCCTTTCAGCTGATCGAGGAGCTGACCGGCGAGGAAAACGTCCTCCTGCCGGCCCGGCTGCCGGGCGCCAAGCGCGGCGGCGAGGCACGAGGCGCACGGCTGATCGAGGAGCTCGGGCTCACGGAGATCGCTGATCGCCGCCCGCACGAGCTGTCCGGAGGCGAGCAGCAGCGGTTTGCGATCGCCAGGGCGCTGGTGGGCGACCCGGAGGTGGTGCTGGCCGACGAGCCGACGGGCAACCTCGATCGTGAGAACGGCACGTCGGTGCTGGCGCTGCTACGCGGCCTCAGGGACCGTGCGGTGGTGATCGTCACGCATGAGCCCGAGGCGGCCGCGATCGCCGACCGGGTGCTGCACCTGCGAGAGGGCCGGCTGCACCCGGCGCCCCCCGTCCAGGCGCTGAACCTCCGCGACACCGCATGATCTCGGCGCTGGGCGAGGCTTGGCTCGGCCTCCGCCTGCGCCGCCGCCGCGCGCTGCTGACGGCGCTCGGGATCGGGCTGGCCGCGGCGATGCTGTCGGCTTCGCTGGTCGTCGCCGACGGGCTCGGCGGCGGCTTCGGCCGCGCCGCCGCGTCGGCCCATCTCGCCGACGTGATCGTCCGCTTCGACCCGCAGCGCGCAGACCGGGTGGCCCGGCGGATCGAGCAGCTGCCCGACCTCAAGGCGTACTCGCTCCGTCAAGAGGTCACCGGCGTCGAAGTTGACGCCAACGGCCAGGACGCGGGCAACGCGGTCGCCGAGGTGGTCGGCCAGGGACCGCGAGGCTACGCGGTCGTCGGCGGCCGCAACCTCTCCGGACGCCCCGGCGAGGTGGTGGTCGACCGCGGCTTTGCGGCCGCCTGGGGGCTTCGCCTCGGCGGGACGATCGCCGTCAGCGGGTTGCCGGCGCAGCGGATCGTCGGGTTCGCCGAGGAACCCGACAACGTCGCCTACCCGCTCGCGTCGCCGCAGATCTATCTCTCCCAGTCCGCGCTCGGCGCGGGGGCGAACCCGGAGGTCAACGAGGCGCAGATCTGGCTGCGCGACCCGCGTTACCTCAACAGCGTCCTGGTGCAGGCACGCGCGATCACCTACGGCCTTCGAGGAATGCGCTTCATCACCCGCGCCGGGGTGCGGGTCCTGCTCGACCAGGCGGCGGGGATCGTGATCGACCTGCTGGTGGCGCTCTCGGTGATCGCGCTCGCCACCGCCGGCGTGATGCTGGCGGCCTCGGCGCGGGCGGAGGTGCAGCGGCGGCTGAAGACGATCGGGATCAAGCGCGCGGTTGGCGCATCACGGGGTCGCCTGGCTCTCGTGCAGGCGCTGGAGGCGCTGCTGGTGGCGGCGCCGGCGGCCACCTTAGGCACCGTCGCGGGGGCTCTCGCGACCGCGGGTCCGAGCGACCGCCTGCTGACGATGCTCAACGAGCCGCCGGCCGGGGCGGCGCTGATCGGACCGCTGG
>DATKFF010000717.1:0-8197 GCA_035511595.1 Solirubrobacteraceae bacterium
CGATCGCGTTCAGGACCATCTCGCAGCCGCAGTCGGTGATCAGCTCGACGATTCCCTCGACCCCGGAGAGCACCTCGCCGTCCGTCCACGCCTCGGCCGCGCGGGCGGCGGCGTCGCGATCGGCGAGCGCGATCCGCCGGACCTGATGGCGGCGGGCCTGCTCGACGAGCGGCTCCCAGGCGGTCGATGCACTCAGCGCGACGACCTGGAGCTCGTCGGGATTGCGGGAGACGACGTCGAGGGCCTGGATCCCGATCGACCCCGTCGACCCAAGAATGGCCAGGCGGCGCGGCACGACCCCGATTGTAGGTGTGGGCTATTCGTCGGGCGCGTGGCGGACGATCGCCTGGGCGCTGACGCGGACCGTGCCCCGCTCGGCGAACCGGAGCGTCCCGATCGTCCCTTCCACCGTCACTCGGTCCCGGCCTTGGCCAAGCGCGAAGTCGATCCCCGCCCGGCCGGGCTCGTACGCCTCGATCTGACCGTAGCCGAGGCTCACGCCGGTGTCCGCTCCCGGCCGGTGGTCGGAGTGGAGCTCTCCCGGGGAAAAGTTGCGCACCACGGCCCGCAGCGTGTCTCCCTGGACTACGACGTCGAGCCGGAACAGTCCGTCCGCGAGCAGGAGCATCGCCCGGGTTCCAGGCTCGATCTCCTTGCTCGCGTAGAGCACAAGCCCCGCGCCAGGGAGTTTGCTCGTGATCTGGCCTGTCGGGGCGCTCAGAGCAGCCCGATCAGCATCTGGCCGACGACCGTGTTCGGACCGCCGTTTACGGGCGGCTCGCTGCTCACGGTCATCGTGACCACTTCCCTCAGGCTCCCACCCGGGAAGATCTGAAGGTGCGTCATCGTGGCGTCGTTGGTGACTGTGGTTCCGGGGCTATTGAGGTTGCCCAACGGGATCTGGGTGTCCGCGCCAGCGGGGAGCGATTTCTCAACGGCGGTCGGATCGACCACGGCCGTCAGATCCGATGACGTGCCGTTGTGGATGACCAGGAACTGGTTGCCATTGCCGTCCACACTGACATTCACCGTGATCAACCCGTCCGGAGTCTTCATCAGCGGTTGCGACGTCCCGTCGGTGATCGACGCCATCCCACTGACGACGTTCGCGTGCCCTTGCACGAACGCGTCAGGGGTAAGGCCGCCCAGCTCGCTCGAGTTGGCGGCAATTCCGTCGAGCTTCAGGAAGTCATTGTTTGCATTGACGATCTTGAGGAACTGGGCGTTGGCGGAGTCAAGCTTCAGGAACTCGTTGTTCGCGGCGTCGATCTTCAGGAAGGTCGTGTCGATCTTGTGCTTGTCGTAGAAGTTCCTCGTCAGCGTGTGGTTGACGTCGCCGAACACCTGCCCCAGCTTGAGCTCGAGCTTCAGGAAGGCCTGCTTCGTCGCCCCCTGCAGCCCGTCGAGCTTTAGATAGTGACTCCCCCAGCTGAAGCTGGCGGCGGTCGCCGCCGGCTCTCGCTGCCGGCCCTCTGCCGGGCCAACCAGACCTCCCAGCAGTGCCAGAAACGCCATCGTCACGCCGGCCTTAGCCGCGGTCAGACGAAACTTGATGTAGTCGGCCATCGGTCCCCCTTCGCGGTAGTGCGCCTCGCCCGCGCGGGGGAGTGTCCCTTACCCGGGCTCCACGCGCAAGTCGTGTACTAGAACGGCCACAACCCAGCCGTGCGCATCGATCTGACGCGCTGGACGAAGCCCACGGGCGGCGTACGCGTCGAGTACGTCGTTTGCTTCCGCCGGCACGAATCCGCTCACGATGGCAAGCTTCGGTGTCGGATCAGGCAGACCGGCCGCGATCTTCACGTGCAGCCAGGCCGGTACGTTGGCCGTGACGCCGTCGGCGCGCGGTGGCGGCTCGCCTGACAGATCGCGGGCGCTGACCGTAACCGCGACCTCGTTCGCCGCCGCGTTCTTACGGGTTGCCTCGACGCTGTGCGGCTGGACGTCGACCGCCGTGACCGGATCCCAACCGAGGCGGCACGCCGCGATCGCCAGCAGACCGGTGCCGCAGCCGAGGTCGGCGAACGAGCCGCTTGGCGCAAGCTCCGCCAGCAGCTCGACACACGTACGCGTGGTCGGATGGGTGCCGGCGCCGAAGGCGGCGTTCTCCCCGAGCACGATTTCAATCAGGTGCTGGTCGAGGGAGGCGGGCGCCCATTCCGGTCGGACTACGACCCGACCCCCGATGATGTCTGGCTCGTAGTCCGCTACCCGCCGCTCACGCCAGTCATCCGGAACGGTCCGCTCCTCGAGCCGAGGCGCCCACCGGCTCAACACGCGCGTCAGATCGGACGTTTCGGGCAGCCGATCACCGCGCATCCGCAGCTCGACGCACCCGTCCCGCTGCACCTCGCGGACTCCTCCCGGGACGATCGGCAGCAGCTGGTCCAGCACCTCCTCAACGCTTTCGCGCGGGACCTCGACGATCACCTCGCGCATCGAACCCTCGCCCTCAGTGCATCACCGCGAGCCACACGTAGTAGCCCGCGACGATCGTGAACAGCGCGGCGTCGGCCCGGTCCAGCACCCCGCCGTGGGGGCCGAACAGGCTCCCCGTGTCCTTTGTACCGGCGTCACGCTTGATCGCCGACTCGAATAGATCCCCGATCGGCCCGAGGATCGCGACCGCGAGCCCCAGGTACAGCGCCGCGCTCTGCGTCAGCCACGGCTGAAACAGCCCCGCGGCGAACACTGAGACGATCGCGGCGAGCATTCCGCAGAAGAGCCCTTCCCAGGTCTTGTTCGGTGAGATCTGCGGCGCCAGCGGCCGGCGGCCGAACATCTGCCCGCCGATGTAGGCCCCCGTGTCGCCCACGAACGTCCCGACGAGCACATCGATGACGACCCCGCTGCCGTGGGGAAGCTGGCGCAGCAGCTCGCCGTGGGTGACCGCAAACCCGATCCAGTAGACCCCGAGCAAGGTGCCTGCAATCGAGAAGCTGACGCGTCCCTTACCGCGAGCGATCACCGCGAGGAACAGGACCGGCACGGTCGCGACCGCCACCTCGAACACGTCGCGCAGCGTCCCGAAGTGGGCGGCGAGGACCAGTCCTGCGACCGACGCGAAGCCCACGAGCGCCAGCGGCCGCCATCGATCCAGCATCCGGTAGAGCTCGTGTTGGCACGCCCAGCCGACCGCGATCATGAACAGCGCGAACGCGATTCCCCCGAGGTCGATGAAGATCACGACGACGATTGCGGCCGGAACGGCGATCAGGATCCGGGTCAGGAGCTCCGAGCCCTGACCGCGTCCCTCCCGCCGTGGAGCCCGGCGTGCGCCCGGCATCAACGGCCCCCGAAGCGCCGCTGGCGAGCCGAGAACTCGGCCAGGCTCTGCTCATAGGCCTCACGACTGAACTCGGGCCAGAACTCCTCACGGAACACGAGCTCTGAGTACGCGCCCTGCCAGAGCAGATAGTTGGAGAGCCGCTGCTCGCCGCTGGTGCGGATGATCAGGTCCGGGTCGTGCATGTCGGGCGCGTACAGGTGGGCGCGAAACTCATCGGCGGTCTGTCCGGTAAAGGTTCGAGCCGCATCGAGGATCTCCGCCCGGCCCCCGTAGTTGAAGGCCACGAACAGAGTGATCCGGTGATTGCCGGCGGTCAGCTCCTCGGCCCATTCCATCCGCTCGATCAGCTCCGGCGGGACCGGTGGCCGCCGGCGGCCGATGAAGCGCATGCGGACCCCCTCGTCGTGCAGCTCGGGCGTCTCCAGGTCGATTCGGCGGGCGAACATCGCCATCAGCGCGGACACCTCGTCTGGTGAGCGGTTCCAGTTCTCGGTTGAGAACGAGTAGACCGTCAATTCTTTGATCCCGAGCTCGACCGAATCGCGCAGGCGTGCCTTGACGGTATCGGCACCGGCCTCGTGGCCGGCAACCACCGGCAGCCCCTCCCTCTTTGCCCAGCGGCCGTTGCCGTCGGTGATGATCGCCACGTAGCGCGCGCGGGCGCCGTCGCCCTCCTCGGAGGCCAAGCTAGACCTCCAGGATCTCTTCTTCCTTGTGCTTCAGCAGCTCGTCGAGCTCTTTGATGCGGGCGTCGGTGACCTTTTGGAGCTCCTGCTCGGCCCGGTGCTCGTCGTCGGAGCCGGCCTCGCCCGCCTCCTTGAGTTCGCGAAGGTCGTGCATCACGTCGCGGCGGACGTTGCGGATCGCAACGCGCCCCTCCTCGGCGATCTGGCGGACCACCTTGACCAGCTGCTTGCGGCGCTCCTCGGTCAGCTCCGGGACGGCCAGCCGAATCAGGTTGCCATCGTTTCCTGGAGTCAGCCCGATGTCGGACTCTTGGATCGCGCGCTCGATCGCCTTGATCGAGTTCTTGTCGTACGGCTGGATCGTCAACAGCCGAGGCTCGGGCGCGCTGATCGTGGCGAGTTGCTTGAGCGGCGTCGAGGCGCCGTAGTAGTCGACCGCGATCCGGTCGAGCAGCGCCGGGCTGGCGCGGCCGGTGCGGATCGATCCGAACTCGTGCCGCGTCGATTCGACCGACTTGGCCATGCGCTCACGCGCGTCGACCAGCAGCTCGTCGATCATCTCGGGAGAGCTCATGTCCTTACCAGCGTTCCCACACGCTCACCCGACACTATCTTGTCGATGTTCGTCCCGTCCGACATGTTGAAGACGACGATCGGCAGGTTGTTGTCCATGCACAGGGCGAACGCGGTCGAGTCCATCACCTGGAGCCCGCGGGTGAGGGCCTCCTTGTGCGTGATCTCCGGGATGAACTCGGCGTCGGCCTGAAGCGCCGGGTCGGCCGAGTACACGCCTTGGACGCCGTTCTTGGCCATCAGCACGACCTCCGCGTGAAGTTCGGCGGCTCGCAGGGCGGCGGCGGTGTCGGTGGTGAAGAACGGGTTGCCGGTCCCAGCCGCGAAGATCACCACCCGCCCCTTCTCCAGGTGGCGGATCGCCCGCCGGCGGATGTAGGGCTCTGCGACCTCCGAGATCGTCAGCGCCGACTGCACGCGAGTGGCGACGCCCTCCTTCTCGAGCGCGTCCTGGAGCGCCAGCGCGTTCAGGACGGTGGCGAGCATCCCCATGTAGTCACCCGTGGCACGGTCCATGCCGCGGGCTGCGGCCGCCAGCCCGCGGTAGATGTTGCCCCCGCCGACGACGATCGCGACCTCGACTCCGCGCGCATGGACGCCGGCGACCTCGGCCGCGATCTCACGCACGCACTCGGGATCGGTCCCGTACTCACGGTCGCCCATCAGCGCCTCTCCAGAGAGCTTCAGCATCACCCGGTGGTAAACCGGGGGCGCGGACCGCTCCCGATGCGCGGTCTCAGCCACCGACGGCGAACCGCGCGAAGCGGCGGATGACGACGTTCTCGCCCGTCTCGCTGGCGAGCGCGGCGCGCAGCTCCTCGATCGTCTTGCCGCCGTATTTGTCCTCGTTGACGTGCTTCTGACGAAGTAGGACCACGTCGTCGAGCCACTTGTCGAGCTTGCCCTGGACGATCCTCTCGCGGACGTTCTCGGGGCGATCCGCCGCCTGCTCGGCGGCGATCCGTGCCTCGCGCTCGCGCTCCTCCGCCGGGATGCCCTCGTCCGACACCGCCAGCGGCGCGGCCGCGGCGATGTGCAGCGCCACATCACGCGCGAACTCGATGAACTTGTCCGTGCGCGCGACGAAGTCGGTCTGGCAATCGACCTCGACCAGCACGCCGATCTTGTTGCCGGCGTGGATGTAGCTCTGGACGACCCCCTCCCGCACTTCGGCGCCGGCGCGCTTGGCGGCCTGCGCCTGTCCGCGCGTCCGGAGGATGTCGACGGCCTGCTCCAGGTCTCCGTTCGACTCAATCAGTGCGCTGCGGCAGTCGTTGATGCCCGCACCGGTACGGTCGCGAAGCTGCTTGACCTCCTGGGCACTTGGTGTGTTGCTCACGGTCACGCTTCCTCCTCGCTGGGCGCTGCGGTTGCTTCGGGCTGCTCGGTCGCCGGGGCCTCGGTCGGCTTCTCCGCCGGCGTCTCGACCGGCGCCTCCGCGGGCGGCGCCTCGGCGGCCGGCGCCTCGGGCGGGGGTGCCTCAGCGGCCGCCGGAGGCGCAGGCTCGGGCGTGGCCTGCGGGGTCTCCGCCGGAGCCGGGGCTTCCGGGGCCGGAGCCGGGGCTTCCGGGGCCGGAGCCGGGGTCTCCGCCGCAGCCGGCTGGGCGGCCTGGGCGGCGGCAGCCGCCTCAGCAGCTTGCGCGGCAGCGGCGGCCTCGGCTGCTTGCGCGGCGGCGGCGGCCTGGGCTTCCTCCGCCTCACGGCGTGCCTGCTCCTCCGCCTCACGGCGTGCCTGCTCCTCGGCCTCACGACGCTCGCGCTCGAGCCGGGCGCGCTCCTCCTCGGCCACCCAGACGGCGTGAGACTCGGCGACGACGTCCCCGATCGCGTGGGTGATCGCCGCGCACGAGCGGATCGCGTCGTCGTTGCCAGGGATCACGTAGTCGATCCCGTCGGGATCGCAGTTCGTATCCACGAGCCCGATGATCGGGATCCGCAGGCGCTGGGCCTCGCGCACCGCGATCGCCTCGGTCTTCAGGTCGATCACGAACACGGCGTTGGGAACGCGCTCCATGTTCTTCACACCGCCGAGGTTTGCGCGGAGCTTCTCGAGGTCGGCCTGAGCGGCGATGCGCTCCCGCGTGGGCAGTAGCTGGAGCTGGCCCTCTGTCTCGTAACGCTCGAGATCGTGAAGCCGCTTGATCCGCAGCGAGATCGTCTGGAAGTTCGTCAGCAGGCCACCGAGCCAGCGGTGGTTGACGTACGGCATCCCGGACGAATCGGCGACCTCCTTGACCACGTCCCGGGCCTGCTTCTTGGTGCCGACGAACAGGATCGTCCCGCCGTGGCGGGCGATCTCGGTCGCAAAGCTGCGTGCCTGCTCGAGCAGCTCCTCGGTCTGCAGCAAGTCGATGATGTAGATGCCGTCTCGCTCGCCGAAGATGAAGCGGCGCATCTTTGGATTCCAACGGCGTGTCTGGTGGCCGAAGTGAACGCCGGCCTCCAGCAGCTCTCTGACGCCGATTTGAGCCACTTGGTACTCCCTTTTTTGTAGTGCTTGCAGGCCCTCCGGCTACTCCCGCAACCTCATCAAGAGGCAGGGCGCGGGTCCTGCACGAAGGGGTAGAGGATTGGTTCTGAACCCCAGTTTAGGGCAGATGCGGGGGGTTTTCGGGCCGGGGCGCTAGCGGTGCTCGGCCGCCACGCGCAGCCCGATCGCGATCAGCACAACGCCGGTCACGCGGTTCATCGCCGCCCGCACCCGCGGACGCTGGAGCGTCTCCGCGGCCCTCGCCGCGATCAGGCAGTAGACGGCTAACCAGAGCAACGTCATCAGCACGAAGACGGCGCCCAGCAGCAGGAACGGGAGCAGCACGGAGTGACCAGGGCTGACGAACTGAGGCAGGAGGCTGGTGAAGAACACCCCGATCTTCGGGTTGGCCAGGTCGCTCATCAGCCCCTGGCGGAATCCGCCGAACGTGCCGATCTCATCCCGCAGACCGGAGGCCTGGGCATCGCTGCCCGCGTGACGCGCCGCCCGCCACGACTGCACCCCGAGCCAGATCAGGTAGAGCGCTCCGACGAGCTTGAGGACCGTGAACGCGACTGCAGATGCTCGAACAAGCGACGCAACCCCAACGGCCGCAGCAACGGTCCAGACCGACAGTCCGGCACCGACCCCAAGCGATGTTCCGAGGGCCGTCCTGCGGCCGTGGATGAGGACGTTCTTGGTCACGACGGCGGTGTCAGGACCCGGTATCACGATCACGAGCCCAGCCACGCCAACGAATACGAGCAGGTGAGCGCCCACAGAGCCAGTCTGCCATGGCGGTCCAGACCGCTTCCGCGGGAGCGCTACTCCCGCTCAGCCCGCCGCAGCGCCGCCCGCAGGTCGTCCGGGAGCGCCGACCGCACGTCGACCTGCTCACCCGTGACCGGGTGCGGGAACGCCAGGCGCGCGGCGTGCAGGAACTGGCGCTCGAGTCCGTAGCGCCCGGCCATCCCATACAGCGGATCACCCGCGACGGGGTGCCCGATCGCCGCCATGTGAACGCGAATCTGGTGGGTCCGACCGGTCTCGAGTGCGACGCGCAGCAGCGTCGCCGTCGGCAGCACGCGCTCGGTCTCGAAGTGCGTCCGCGCCGTGCGCGGGTTGTCGGTCTCGATCGACATCCGCAGCCGGTCTCGCCGGTCCCGCCCGATCGGCGCGT
>DATKFF010000718.1:0-5739 GCA_035511595.1 Solirubrobacteraceae bacterium
TTGACGTCCTCGCCCATCGGATAGTGCACCTTGCTCGCGAGCACGACGTCGTCGCGGCGGCCCTTGAGCGCCTTCCCGACGATCTCCTCGGACTCCCCGGCCGAATAAACGTCGGCGGTGTCGACGAAGTTGACCCCGGCATGCAACGCATGATGGATGATCCGGATCGAGTCGTCGTGATCGGCGTTGCCCCAGGCACCGAGCATCATCGTGCCGAGGCAGAGCTTTGAGACTCGGACGCCGGTGCGTCCGAGTGGGCGATATTCCATGATGGTGTCCTCTTTCGCGTGAACTTTTCCGAACTGGCTTTCACTGTGACACCCATCCGCGAGAGCTGAGAGGCCCTCCCAGAGGGGTACTGAGAGGGCACCCCTGAGCGGGTGCGCCTGGCGTACAGTCCCCACGGTGGACGCGGTAAACGAGCTCTCGCAGTTCCTGGCCTCCCGGCGGGCCAAGGTCACGCCCGAGCAGGCTGGCCTGTCGAGCTGGGGCCAGCGGCGCGTGCCCGGCCTGCGACGCGAGGAGGTCGCCTCGCTGGCTGGAGTGAGCGTCGAGTATTACAAGCGCCTGGAGCGCGGCAACGCCGCCGGCGCCTCCGACGCTGTCCTTGACTCACTCGCCGAGGCACTGCAACTCGACGATGCAGAGCGGGCCCATCTGTTCGACCTCGCCCGCGCCGCCCGCCACATCGCACGGCGCCGCCGACGCAGCCCGGTCCAGCAACGCGTTCGGCCTGGCGTGCAGCGCATCCTCGACAGCATCGACGCGCCGGCGATCGTGAGCAACATGCGCGGCGACTACCTGGCCGCCAATCAGCTCGGCCGCGCGCTGTACTCGCCGCTGTTCGAGAGCCGCGAGCAGCCCTCGAACAGCGCACGCTTCACCTTCCTCGACCCCGCCGCTCAGGCTTTCTTCGTCGATTGGGAGAACGCGGCCAAGGACCTCGTGGCGACCCTCCGCTCGATAGCCGGCCGCAACCCCTGCGACCGCGCACTCTCAGATCTCGTCGGTGAGCTTTCCACCCGCAGCGACGCGTTTCGCACCTGGTGGGCGGCGCACAACGTCCGCCACTACCAGACCTGCACGAAGCGCCTGCATCACCCGGTAGTCGGCGACCTCGAGCTCAGCCGCGAGGTCATGGAACTCTCAGCCGACACCGGGCTGCGATTGGCGATTTTCATCGCCGAACCCGGCAGCCGCTCCGAGTCGGCCCTCAACCTCCTGGCCAGCTGGGCCGCCACGCCCGACCAGCTGCCCGGCGAGCATCCGACCGCCGACGACGCGCGGCGCTCCTGAAGGGGAATCCGCCGTGCCGATCATCATCATCAACGGCCGCGAGGTGCAGGTGCCCGCCGACGCCCGTGTCTCGCTGCTCGACTTCGTGCGTGAGCACCTTGGGCTCTTCGGCACGAAGAAGGGGTGTAACCAGGGCGCGTGCGGCGCCTGCACGGTGCTCGTCGACGGAGACCGGATCCTTTCGTGCCTGGCCCTCGCCGTCCAGTACGACGGGCGCGAGGTGACCACGATCGAGGGGCTTTCGGACGATGGCGCGCTGCATCCGTTGCAGCAGGCGTTCATCGACCATGACGGATTTCAGTGCGGCTACTGCACGCCGGGACAGATTTGCTCGGCGGTGGGGATGGCCGGCGAAGTGGCGCGCGGGGTGCCGAGCCAGGTTACCGAGGACGTTGAGTCCACCGAGATCGCGCTCAGCAGTGATGAGCTCCGTGAGCGGATGAGCGGCAACCTCTGCCGCTGCGGCGCCTACAACGGGATCGTCGATGCGATCACCGAGGTCTACGCCGGGGCAGAATCATGATCGAGCTCACCTATGCGCGGGCGGAGGACGCCGCCGACGCGGTCCGGCAGGCGACCGAAGATCCCGAGGCCAAGTACATCGGCGGCGGCACCAACCTCGTGGACCTGATGCGCGAGACCGTCGAGCGTCCGACCTCGCTCATCGACGTCACCGGATTGGCCTCGACGATCGAGGAGACCGCCGACGGTGGGCTGCTGATCGGCGCCGCCGCCCGCAACACCACGGTCGCCGAGCATCCCGTGGTCCGCAGCCGTCACCCGATGCTCACCCGGGCGATCGTCGCCGGCGCCTCGGCGCAGATCCGTAACATGGCGACGGTCGGCGGCAACCTGCTGCAGCGTACCCGCTGTACTTACTTCTACGACAACGACGGCTCCCGCTGCAACAAGCGCGAGCCCGGCCAGGGTTGCGACGCGATCGAGGGCTTCAACCGCAATCACGCGATCCTCGGCACCTCGGACGCGTGCGTGGCCACCCACCCCTCCGACATGTGCGTCGCCCTCGCAGCCCTCGACGCGGTCGTGCACTTGCGCTCTGCCGCCGGGGAGCGCTCCGTGGCGCTGACTGACCTGCACCTGCTGCCCGAGGACCACCCCGAGCGCGAGACGGTGCTGGAGCCCGGTGAGCTCATCACCTCCGTCGAGCTGCCGCCCCCAGCCCTCGACGGGCCGTCCAACTACCGCAAGGTGCGTGATCGCTCGAGCTATGCATTCGCGCTCGTGTCGGTCGCCGCCGCGATCGAGCTCGACGGCGACACGGTGTCCGACGTGCGGCTCGCCCTCGGCGGGGTTGCACCCAAGCCGTGGCGGGCCTGGCGTGCCGAGGAGGCGCTCCGGGGTCGGCGCGCGAGCGACGAATCGTTCGCCGCCGCCGCCGCCGCCGAGCTCGTCGACGCCCGGGTGCTCCCGGGCAACGCGTTCAAGGTCGATCTCACTCGACGCACCGTCACCGCCGTCCTGCAGCAGCTGACCGAAGGAGCCCGTCGATGAGCACCAGTGAGCGACCGATCGCCGTTCCCGTCGTCCCGGGGGGCTGGCCGAGCTCCGGTGAGGACCCGCTCGGCCGGGACAAGCACGGCCTCATCGGCGCCCAGGTGTCCCGCCTGGACGGTCCGCTGAAGGTCCAGGGCGAGGCCATGTTCTCCGCCGAGTACGTGCTCGAGGGCATGGTCTACGCGGCCCTGCGCTTCAGCACGATCGCCCGCGGCCGGATCACGACGCTCGACACAAGTGCCGCCGAGGCGGCGGCGGGCGTCGTGCTTGTCATGACCCACCGCAACGCACCGCAGATGGCGCCGCCACCGCTGTTCCTGACCGCGCCCCAGGCGGCGGGCGGCAGCAGCTTGCCGGTTATGCAGGACGACTCGATCAACTGGAACGGAGAGCCGGTCGCTCTTGTGCTCGCCGAGACCCAGGAACACGCCGACCACGCCGCCTCGCTGATCGAGGTCGCCTACGAATCTCATCCGCCGCGAAGCTTCGCGGAGGCCAAGGCCACGCCGCGGGTCCCCGACAACCTCGGCGAGCCGGTGCAGGTCGCAGTCGGCGATGCCGAGGCCGCGTTGGCCGACGCACCCCACGCCGTCGACCGCACCTACACGACGCCGCGCCACAACCACAACGCGATCGAGCCCCACGCCCTCACGCTCGCCTGGGACGGCGACGAACTCACCGTCCACGACGCCAGCCAGGGCGTCTCCCTGCACGCCTGGACGTTCGCTCAAGTGTTCGGAATCGAGGAGGACCAGGTCCACGTCACCTCCCCGTTCGTCGGCGGTGGGTTCGGCGGTAAGACGATGTGGTCCCACCACCTGCTCGCCGCCGCGGCGGCCAAGCTCACCGACCGACCGGTGCGGCTCACCCTGTCGCGCGAGGGCGTGTACCGGCTCGTCGGCGGGCGCACGAACACCGAGCAGCGGGTCGCGATCGGCGCTGAGGACGATGGAACGTTCACCGCGCTCGTCCACACCGGGATCTCGGCGACGACTGCCCACAACGGCCTCGCCGAGCAGTTCACCCGCACGGCGCGGCACGTGTACGCAACCAAGTCGCTGAAGACCGGTCAGCTCGTGGCCGACATGGACATGCTCGCCAACACGTTCATGCGGGCGCCCGGCGAGGCGGTCGGCACCTTCGCGCCGGAGTCGGCGATCGACGAGCTCGCCGAGGAACTCGGCATCGACCCGGTCGAGCTGCGCCTGCGCAACGAACCGGAGACCGATCCGTCGAGCGGCCTGCCCTTCTCCTCACGTCATCTCGTGAAGGCCTATTGCGACGGCGCCGAGCGGTTCGGATGGGACCAGCGCGGAGAGCCCGGGGCCCGGCGGGAGGGCGAGTGGCTCATCGGTGTCGGATGCGCGACCGCGACCCACCCCTATACGCGGATGCCGGGCGGCAGCGCACGGATCATTCTGGACCGGACCGGGCACGTGACCGTCGACGTCCCGGCTGCCGACATGGGCATGGGGACCACGACGACGCAGACGATCATCACCGCCGAGCGGCTCGGCCTGCCGCTGGAGCGGGTCACCGTCGCCCACAGCGACTCGCGTTTCCCGGGCTCGATGCTTGCCGGCGGCTCGAGCCAGACGGCGACGATCGCCGGCGCGGTGATCGCCGCTCAGCAGGAGCTAGTCGAGCAGCTGCTGGCGCTCTGCGACGATGCCTCGCCTCTGGCCGGGCTGACCGCCGACGAGGTCGGGAGTTGCGACGAGGGGCTATGCGAGCTCGCCGACCCGAGCCGCTGGGACAGTTACTCGAAGATCCTGGAACGCGCCGGTCGTGATGAGCTCACCGTCGTTGCCTCCGCCGCCGACCCGGATGAGACGCGAAGCTACTCGATGCACTCCTTCGGCGCGGTCTTCTGCGAGGTCCGCGTCAACGCGGTCACCGGCGAGACCCGCGTCGAGCGTGTACTCGGGTCCTACGATTGCGGCCGCATCATCAATCCCAAGACCGCCGCGAGCCAGTTCCGCGGTGGGATCATCATGGGGATCGGCCTCGCGCTCATGGAGGACACCGCGTTTGACGAGCGGACCGCGCGGATCATGAACCCGAGCCTCGCGGAGTACCACGTGCCAGTCCACATGGACGTGCCGAGGATCGACGTGATGTGGACCGATATCCCTGATCCGCACGCCCCGGCGGGCGCGCGTGGAATCGGCGAGATCGGGATCACCGGCGTGGCGGCGGCGGTCGCCAACGCGATCTACAACGCAACCGGCCGCCGCGTGCGTGACCTGCCGATCACCCTGGACAAGCTGCTCTGACGACCCTCACCCTCCGCGCATGGCGCCGTGATAATGGACAATCGATAGCTCTGACGCTCGTTTGGAACCGGGCGCTCCGAGAGCCCTGTGGCATCGTATAACTAGGTCCGACCTGTTCGCCCCCGAACCAGGGTAAAAAGACTGCGCTGCGTCGCCCGACGGAGCAGTCTCGCGCAGACTGCCCGGTGACGACAGACCCGCTCTGCAGTCCACGTGCGGGTATCCGCGAGTACCTCAGCTTCGTCGCCTCAGCACGTCGGGAACGGGCACGGCCAGCGCCTCCAGAAGCGCCGTCAGCTTGTGGTCGAGCTCGATGCCCACTTCGGTGACCGCGGGGATCCCGAAGCTCCCAAATTGGGCGCTGGGCTGATCGACGGTGAACCATGCTTTGCCGTCGTGGTCTTCCCAGATCACTGTGTGGAGCGGCGCGTACATCATTGCGCGGGGGTCGTGGCGGAACATGCGCTCCGCGAAGATGTGGTTGCCCATCAGGTAGGCGACGCAGTCCGCGCGGTCGCCGCCGAGCGCCATCACGGGGTGGACGTCGTTGCGGAAGTAGATGAGGAATCCGTGGGGCGCCGAGCGCTCGATAAGTTCGACCATCTCTGACCACGGGGCTCCGTGTGACACCAGGTCCTCCACCGCCGCCAGC
>DATKFF010000719.1:0-2585 GCA_035511595.1 Solirubrobacteraceae bacterium
AAGCGCAGGGGCCGATGGCCGAGCGTGCGAAAGGGGGCGGGCGGGGGCGAAGCGGAGCGGTATGGGATACTGAGGCCTGCGTCGGGGCGTGGCGCAGCCTGGTAGCGCGCGCCGTTCGGGTCGGCGAGGTCCCCGGTTAGAATCCGGGAGCCCCGATTTTTGATTTGGTCTCCCCACCTAGAAAGGTCGTCTTGGGGGCCGAAACGGGACAAAGAACTTCGATCGAGGCGAACGAAGGCGAACCGGTGCGAAGCAGCGATTAGCCGCGAGCTTCCGTCAGGGACGACGTGGCTCGGGTGTCTCCGCGGGGGAGCCGTAGCGCTCGCGCAGCCAAGCCTCGACCTCTGAGATCCGATAGCGGCTCATGCCGCCAGTCGCGAGATGTGGAAGGCCAAGCCGGTGCTGAAGCTCGATCCAGCGTGGCGTCACGCTTAGGTGATCGGCGAGCTGTCGCTTGGTCGCCCAGGGCTCGGGCGGCTGGTGCTCGTATTCGGGATCATGCTTCATGGGCTGCGCGATGAGATCAGATCGCCTCTGAGGTCTCAAGTCCTGCCAGCCAGAGGGCGCAGATGAGGGCCGGGTTCAGGCTCAGCGCCTTGGTGGTTGTCCGTGGAGGCGCTGATGGGCGAGTTGGTAGACGGTCGGGCGCTGCGAGCCTCGGGGGTGATGGCGGACGCCGAAGGCGAGGAACATCAGCACGGGCCGGCCGTCGGGTTGGAACTTGAGCATGAAGATCATCCCGAACCGACCATCGGGCGCTGGCACATAGACCTTCATGCAGTCCGGAAGGATGGTGCGGTCGTGGCCGTGCTCGGCGACGCGGCGTAGTTGCGCGATCGGGACGCCGTGCAGTTCGTAGTCCTCGCGTGTCGCCTCGGCGGCCTGGCGGCCAGCGGGAGTTGTGCGGGCGAGGTCTTCCTCCCAGGCGTCGGCGTCGAAATGTGCCCTGGCGCGGCGCTCAGTGTCGCCCACGGGCTACGGCTCGTCGTCGGGCGGGAGCATGTGCGGCTCGTTCTCGCGCCAGAACGTCTCCGCCTGCTCTGGCGTCGGGTCGAGCAGGCCAGCACGCTCGCGGATCGCCTCAGCAGAGGTGTCCGGCACGAGCGTCAGCTCACCACCAGCGCGTCTGCCGGTCACGACGTAGCGGCCGCTGATATCGCCGCTGAGCTTGACGTGCGCTTGCTCGGCCATGCCTCCATGATGCCAGGCGCAGCGGCCCGCGCCAACCGCAATGGCCTATTCCTGCCAGAACAGCGCCTCGGATGGCTTGGCTCCTTGCTTGAGCCGAGCACGCATGTCCGCGATTCGGCGGTTACGATCGAGGAAGTAGTCGATCAGGTCGCTTCCGAGCAGCCGTCCCTCGATGCAGGCGGCGAGTGCTTCTCCCGCCAAGTGTTCGGCGAAGACCGCGACTGCCTCGACTGTGGCGGGTGCCAACGGGCCACCGTGGACGAGTGCGTTGCGGGTGCGTAGTCGCCGCGCCTCCATCCGCAGCGCCTCCTTGCAAAGCTTGTCCCACCATGCGGCTGTCGCCTGCCCGTTCGCGGTGCGGTCGGCCAGTTTGGCGGTCTGCCGCGCCGCGTCGCTGTCTGCTGGTAGGCGCTCGATGAGCCATTGAGTCTCGGTTAGCAAGCCCTTGAGGTTGAACGAGCGGCGCTCGCCCAGGCCGATTTCGAGCGGAGGGTGCTTCAGGATTTCTTGCCAGACGGCGTGCTCGGGGAAGCCGGCTACGACGCCTGTGCGGCCATCGCCCCAGGGCAATAGCGAACCCTGCCGATTCGATCCTGTTCCGTATGCGGCTGTACGCCCACCAAGGGATCAGGGAACCACGCACAAAACGGGAAGTGGACTGTACGCCTGCCCAGCCGCAAGTTGCCTCAACCACCCGGTCGAATAGGACGAGCCGCAGGGGCAGGGGCGATGTACGCGCCTCTCGCAACCAGCCCAGGAGGGTCACTGCCGCGTGGACGCTGGGGTCTCGCACGGGCAGATGGGCGCCGAGTCGGTCGGCCAGTTCTTCTAGCCCCTCCGCGGTGCGATCCCGCGGCACCCCAACACGCTCTTGAAAGGTCGCGCCCTCAGCAACTGGTGGGCCTGCTGATTCGCCGCAGTGCTGGCCGTCGGCAAAACAGACATAGCTTTCGTCAAGGCGCCACAGGGTCGGCTCTGCGCCGTACAGGCTGCCTAGCGACGCAACGGCCTGCGCGGTGTCGCGTGCAACCGTAACTGCATGTGACAACAATTCATCCCCAACGTCAATCCGCACGTAGGCAACGGGCCGCTCGCGTTCGTCGGACAAGTCGTCGCGTTGTTGGCAGAACGTTTGGAGCGAGAGCGCGTCAGTCGTGGCCTCGGGCGGAAGCTCGTTATGCGGCTCGGGTGCCTCCAATGCGCTGCGAAGCCAATCTCCTCTGTAGATGCGGACGGCTGGCCCGATGTCGATCCATCCGGGAATCATCCTGGCGAAGATGAAGCGCAGCCAGACGATTACCTGGGCACGGCTGGGTGGCTCGGAAAGCATGTCCCGCGCCGCTGCAAGCCGGTCAGCCGGCAGGGGGATGGGTTCCTCGGCCGCTCGTGCCAGC
>DATKFF010000720.1:0-4330 GCA_035511595.1 Solirubrobacteraceae bacterium
TCCGCGCTCCAGCAGATCACCCACGCGTTGACGTCCTGGTCGTCCCAGATCTGCTCATAGACGCGGGCCTCCGAGGCGTGCCGCACGAGGTGCCGCCACCGCTCGGGGGACGCGACGAGCTCGGCGACGAACTGCTCGAGTTGCTCCGGGGTCAGGCTCATGCTGCCTCCATGTGCGCGATGACGGACGGATCGGCGCGCTCCGCGCCCGTTCGGCGCAAGAGAGCCGCTGGCGAAGCTCGACGTCTAGTAGAGGGTTAGGTCATGCCCGTGCACGTCAAACGTCACCGCGGACAGCATAGGCAAACACCACAAATTAAATCAAGTTGGTGTAGATGCGGCGCGTGGGCTGGAGCCTGGGGCGGATCACGGGCCGCTCCGGGCTCACCCCGGCAACCCGGCCTATATTGGGAGACGATGCCCGCCCAGTACATCTTCACCACGCATCGCTTGTCGCGCCGGTATCCGCCCGACAAGGAGGTTCTGAAGGACATCTCCCTGTCGTTCCTTCCGGGCGCGAAGATCGGCGTGCTCGGCTACAACGGCGCCGGCAAGTCGACGCTGCTCCGGATCATGGCGGGGCTCGAGACCGACTTCGACGGCCATGCCCAGCTCGCGCCCGGCGCGAGCGTCGGCCTGCTGGAGCAGGAGCCCCAGCTCGACGAGTCAAAGGATGTGCGCGGCAACATCGAGGAGGCCGTGTCCGAGGTGCGGGGCCTGCTGGACCGCTTCAACGAGCTGTCGATGAACTACTCGGAGGAGAACGCCGAGGAGATGGGCGCGGTACAGGAGCGGATCGACGCCGTCGACGGGTGGAACCTCGACACGACGCTTGAGATCGCCATGGACGCGCTGCGCTGCCCGCCGCCGGACGCAGATGTCTCAAAGCTCTCCGGTGGCGAGCGCCGCCGAGTGGCGCTGTGCCGGCTGCTGCTCCGCCAGCCCGACCTGCTGCTGCTCGACGAGCCGACTAACCACCTCGACGCCGAGTCGGTCGCCTGGCTCGAGCGCCACCTGCAGGACTACGCGGGCACGGTCGTCGCGGTCACCCACGACCGCTACTTCCTCGACAACGTCGCCGGCTGGATCCTCGAGCTCGATCGCGGTCGCGGGATCCCGTACGAGGGCAACTACTCTGGCTGGCTCGAGCAGAAGCGCGCGCGGCTCAAGCAGGAGGCCCGCCAGGAGGCCGCCCGCACGCGGACGATCGAGCGTGAGCTCGAGTGGGTGAGGCTGAACGCGAGCGCGCGGCGCCAGAAGTCCAAAGCGCGGCTGAACGCATACGAGTCACTGCTGGCCGAGGACCGCAACGTCAAGCTCGACAGCGTCCAGGTCCACATCCCGGCGGGACCGCGCCTGGGTGACGTTGTAGTTGAGGCTGAGGGTTTGCGCAAGGCATACGGCGACCGGTTGCTGTTCGAGGACCTGTCCTTCAAGCTCCCGCGGGGCGGGATCGTCGGCGTGATCGGCGCGAATGGTGCGGGCAAGACGACGCTGATCCGGATGATCACCGGCCAGGAGGACCCGGACGCCGGAACGCTCCGGCTCGGCGACACGGTCAAGCTCGCGTACGTCGATCAGTCGCGCGATGCGCTCGACGCGGACAAGACCGTCTGGGAGGAGGTCTCGGGCGGCCAGGACCAGATCAAACTCGGCGAGCAGTGGATCAACAGCCGCGCGTACGTCGCCGGCTTCAACTTCAAGGGCACCGACCAGCAGACGAAGGTCGCCAAGCTCTCGGGAGGCGAGCGCAATCGGTTGCACCTCGCGAAGCTCCTGCGCGAGGGTGGCAACCTGCTGCTTTTGGACGAGCCGACGAACGATCTCGACGTCGACACGCTGCGCGCGCTCGAGGAGGCGGTGCTCGGATTCGCGGGCTGCGCCGTGGTCGTGTCCCACGATCGCTGGTTCCTGGATCGGGTCGCCACCCACGTGCTCGCGTTCGAAGGCGACTCCCAGGTCCGTTGGTTCGAGGGCAACTTCGAGGCCTACGAGAGCTTCCGTCGCGAGCAGCTCGGCGCCGACGCCGACAGGCCGCATCGGCTCACCTACAAGAAGCTCGTTCGGGCGTAGGCTGTACGGCGCCGCCCATCGCGGGCGTTGCGCGGACCAGCGAGAGAGGAGAGCCAGATGGCGATCACGGAGCCGAAGGCAGGGGCGACCGGCAGCGACGGGGAGGCGATCGCCGAGCTGCACGACGGGTTCGCGGCTCAGCGCAAGGCGTTTCTGAGCGACACGTATCCGAGCGTCGCCGAGCGCCGCGCCCGCCTCGAGGCGCTGATGGGGATGGTGATGGGGAATCGTGACCGGATCCACGAGGCGCTGCGCGAGGACTTCGCGGTCCACCCCGACGCGCTGTCCGATCTCGCCGAGGTGCTGACCGTGGTCGGCCGGGCGGCCTTCACCCACCAGCATCTCGAGGAGTGGATGGCCCCTGAGCCGCGCGACACCGACCCGAACCTGCACGGGAGCGCCCGGGCCGCGGTCAGCTACCAGCCCAAGGGCGTGATCGGAAACATCTCGCCCTGGAACTTCCCGTTCGACCTGTCGCTCGGCCCGCTGGTCGACATGCTCGCGGCCGGCAACCGCGTGATCCTGAAGCCGTCCGAGTACACGCCGGCGTGCTCCGCGCTGATCAAGGAGATGGTCGCGAGCACCTTCGACCGTGATCTCGTGACGGTCGTGACCGGCGGGCTCGAGCTGGCGAAGGTGTTCCCGACGCTCCGCTGGGATCACCTCCTGTACACGGGTAATACCGAGGTGGGCCGGATCATCGCGCGCGCGGCGGCCGAGAACCTGACGCCGATCACGCTCGAGCTGGGCGGAAAGAGCCCGGTCGTCGTGCTCGACGACGGCGTCGACGCTGAGGCGGTCGGGCAGATCCTCGGGACGAAGATGGTCAAAAACGGCCAGATGTGCATCTCGCCCGACTACTGCCTCGTGCCGCGGGAGCGGGTCACTGAGTTTGTGGAGCTCGCGAAGGCCCACTACGCGGAACGTCTGTCCGACTATGCGACCAGCGAAGACTGCACGGGGATCGTCTCTGACCGTCATCTCGACCGCGTGACCGGGCTGCTCGACGAGGCCCGCGAGGGCGGTGCCGAGATCGTCAACCTGGGCGGCCAGGAGGTCGACCGCGAGCGACGCCGGATGCCCGTCTCGCTGGTGATCGATCCCGACGAGAGCCTCGGGGTGATGCGTGAGGAGATCTTCGGCCCGATCCTCCCGATCAAGCCCTATGACTCTCTCGACGAGGCGATCGGATACGTCAACGAGCGCGAGCGCCCGCTCGGCCTGTACGTGTTCGCGGCCGACGAGGACGCCGCCCAGGACGTGCTCGACCGGACCGTGTCGGGCGGTGCGTGCGTGAACGCGTGCGCGGCGCAGGGCGCGCTCCCGTCGCTCGGCTTCGGCGGCGTCGGCTACAGCGGCACCGGCCGCCACCACGGGGTCGACGGCTTCAAGGAGTTTTCAAACCCGCGCGGCGTCGTGTTCCGCGGCGAGGGCGGGATGCTCGAAGCGTTCCTGCCGCCGTACGGGGAGCTCTCCAAGACCCTGCTCGAGGGCATCTTCGGGCCGAGCGAATAGGTCGCCCGTGACGGGCCCCTCGAAGGCCGTGCTGGTCACCGGCTGCTCGTCGGGGATCGGCCACGCCACGGCGGCGCGGCTCGCCGACGCGGGCTGGCGCGTGTACGCCAGCGCCCGCCGCCCCGAGGCGCTCGCCGACCTGAAGGACCAGCACGGCTGCGAGACGCTCGCGCTCGACGTCACCGACGAGGCGTCGATGCGCGCCGCCGTCGACGCGGTCACCGAGGCCGAGGGCGCCGTCGGCGTGCTCGTCAACAACGCCGGCTATAGCCAGTCGGGCGCGGTCGAGACCGTACCCCTCGACGACGCGCGGCGGCAGTTCGAGACAAACGTGTTCGGGCTGCTGCGGATGTGCCAGCTGGTGCTGCCGGGGATGCGCGCCCAGCGCTGGGGCAAGGTCGTCAACATCAGCTCGATGGGTGGCCGGCTGACGTTCCCCGGCGGCGGGCTGTATCACGCCACCAAGTACTCGGTCGAGGCGATCTCAGATGCGCTCCGGTTCGAGGTCCGCGGCTTCGGCGTGGACGTGATCGTGATCGAGCCGGGGCTGATCGTCACCAACTTCGGGGAGGTCGCCGCAGGGTCGGTCGGCGCGACCTCGGACGGCGCATATGGCGACTTCAACCAGAAGGTGGCAGAGCTGACGGAGAGCGCGTACAAGGGACCCATGGCCCGGCTCGGGGCGGGTCCCGACGCGGTCGCCAAGGCGATCGAACGGGCGATCTCGTCGAGACGTCCCCGGG
>DATKFF010000721.1:0-2247 GCA_035511595.1 Solirubrobacteraceae bacterium
CTCGCCGAGGTGGTGCTTCTCGACCAAGCCACCGCCGCGGCCAAGGCGCGGGCCGAGCTCGGCTGGACGCCATCCCGGCCCGGGCTCGTCGAGGAATTCCGCCACGGCAGCTACCGCAACGTCGGGGCTAACAAGCAGTGATCGGTGGCGCAATCCCCCTTCGACGCCAACGAGGACCGCGAACGTTGAGGGCGAGGTGCGCGCGATGGCACGGGAGCGGCACCCCTCGCCGTCAGTTCTTTGCGAGTTACCGCGCGTGCGGCTACTCCTGGCGGCTCGCGCCTGCTCGCGAGGGGCCCTCCGTACGAAGTCCGCTGAGCGCATCAACGAAGCGTCTCCGTTGCGCCCCGGCTGCATCGCCCGCTTTGGAGTCTCATCAAGGGCCTGTGAGCCGGCCGATTCACCGCAGGCCGTTGATTAATTATCCCACCCAGAAAGGTTCGGTCATGCCAGACATCACTCGTGTCTCGCGCTTCGGCTTCGTCAACTGCTACCTGGTCAAAGAGGACGACGGTCTGACGCTCGTCGACACAATGATCCCCCGATCCGCCCACGTGATCCAGGCAGCGGCGGCGAACCTCGGAGCGCCGATCGTGCGCATCGCCCTCACGCATGCACACACCGATCACATCGGCTCACTCGACGCACTGCATGCGTTACTGCCTGAGGCGGAGGTCCTGATCTCGAGCCGCGAGGCGCGGCTGCTCGCCAAGGATCTGACGCTCGATCCCGGCGAGCCACAAACAAAGCTGCGCGGCGGCCTTCCAGGCGCCGCCACAAAGCCGACGCGGACATTTGAGGAGGGCGAGCTGGTGGGCTCACTCCAGGTGGTCGCCGCCCCTGGCCACACGCCGGGACATGTGTCGTTCCTCGACCCTCGCACCAACACGCTGATCTCTGGCGACGCGTTCTCCACGCTTGGCGGCGTCGCCACCTCCGCCAAGCGCAACTGGAAGTTCCCGCTGTCGGCGACCTTCACCTGGCACAAGCCCACAGAGCTGGAGAGTGCCAAGAAGCTGCTCGCTCTGAACCCAGACCACCTCGCCCCGGGCCACGGCAAGATCGTCGATTCCCCCACGGCCGCGATGGCGGCGGCGATCGAGCGCGGCATCTGAGATGCCGCGCTCCGGACTGGACGGGGCGTGGGCCAGCCCGCTTTGCTGGTGGTGCTTGTAGTCGGCGCGGGCCGGATTTGGACCGGCGACCGCCCCCGCTCCCAAAGGGACTGTCGCAAGTGCCGCCACGTTGCCGCCACGTTTTCTGCCCAGTGCTTTGCGGGCGTTTGCTGCCGCTAGGGGCCGCAATGTGCCCGGCGGTTCGGCGCTGACTTCGGGTGCCGGTGACAGGGGACATGGTGTCCGAGCGACCCGGCTCCTCTTCATCTAAGGTGTCGTGCCGACGCTCGTGCGTCAAACGAAGGGGGCTTTGGATGAAGCGCACTGACGTGTGGATCGGTCCGCCTCGCAGGGGGGCGGCTGGAGCAACCCTGCTTGCCTGTCTCTCACTCTGCGCAGGCGCGCCCGCCGCGCACGCGGCGACCGAATGGTTCTATGAACGTCAGCCACTCGCAGAAGGCCAGGTCGTCGAAGTCCCCGCCATTGGCAAGCTCAAGCTCAATCTGCGTCGGCCAAAGCTCAAAGGCATCGCCCTCGCGTGCGCGGTGAACGCGACGGAGGCCGTCTGGGACGGACCCGAAAACGGCCTCGACGAAACGCGGACTATCAGCTTCGCGTGCAAAGGTCGCTGCGGGCAGGCAACGATCACGCCCAACCTCCCATGGGACTCGACGCTTGAAGGGACGACGTTTCCGCTGATCGACCGCTGGTACGGCGTGAGCGTAGAAGTGAGCTGCGGCGGCGAAAGCTTCGGCTTGTTCACGGGTACGCTCGAACCAAACCTGGGGGACTCCGATGTGGACAGCCCGACGCACGGAGACCTGGATACCAACCTGCTCTTCCGGCCCAAAGGCTCACGACTGGTCGGGCCCAACGGCTCCTCGCTGTCCTTCGGGGGCTTCCTCCCCCTTCGCACCAGCGAGGGACATGGTGTAACGGGGCAGCTTCGCTAAGGCGGCCGAGCACGGCGCCCCCACCGTGCCTGATCGCACGCCTCCTGAGTCGGGGCGATCGGTTCAAGTTCGCCTGGATAAGGGCTTTTGGCACCGCGTGCAATGGACTTGCAACGGCCACGCCAGCTTCAAGCCGGACGCGACGCCCGTCGGGACCAGCGCACCTCCTGCTTCCCGTC
>DATKFF010000722.1:0-6042 GCA_035511595.1 Solirubrobacteraceae bacterium
CCATTTGCAGCGAGGTGACACCCTGCTCCGTACCGGCCACCTTGAAGTCCATGTCGCCCAGGTGGTCCTCGTCACCCAGGATGTCGGAAAGCACAGCGAAGCTGTTGCCCTCCTTGATGAGGCCCATGGCGATGCCGGCGACGGGCCGCTTCAGCGGCACGCCGGCGTCCATCAGCGACAGCGAGGAGCCGCAGACCGAGGCCATCGACGAGGAGCCGTTGGACTCGAGGATGTCGGACACGACCCTGATCGTGTAGGGGAACTCCTCCTGGGTCGGGATCATCGGCACGAGCGCCCGCTCGGCGAGCGCGCCGTGGCCGATGTCACGGCGCTTCGGACCGCGCATGAACCCGGCCTCCCCGACCGAGAAAGGCGGGAAGTTGTAGTGGTGGAAGTAGCGCTTGGCGGTCTCCAGTCCGAGCGTGTCGAGCCGCATCTCCTCACGCGTGGTCCCGAGCGCGACGACGCTCAGCGCCTGCGTCTGGCCACGGGTGAAGAGCGCCGAGCCGTGAGCGCGGGGAGAGACGCCGACCTCGATCGAGATCGGACGGATCTCGTCCGGCTGCCGTCCGTCGGGACGCCGCTTCTGGACGGCGATCCGCTCACGGATGATCGTCTTCTCGAGCTTGTCGAAGGCGAGCTGCGCCTTCTGGCGGTACTCGGCGTAGGTCTCCGACTCGGGATCTCCCGAGTACTGCTCGAGGATCTGCTCCTCGACCGCCTTGGTCGCCTCCTGGCGATCGAGCTTGTCCTCGACCTGGGTCGCCGCGTCGAGCGCCGCGCCGTGCGAGGCCTTGATCTGCTCGTACAGATCGGGATCGACCTCCGGGACCACTACCTCGAGCTTCGGCTTGCCGGCCTGCTCGGCCAGCTCGCGCTGGATCTGGCACAGCTTCTTGATCTCCTGGTGCGCGATGTCGAGCGCATCGAGGATCTCGGCCTCGGGCACCTCGTTGGCGCCGGCCTCGACCATCAGGATCGCCTCGTCGGTACCGGCGACGATCAGGTCCAGCTCGGTGTTCTCGAGGAGGTCCTCCTCGTTGGGGTTGACGACGAAGTTGCCGTCGATCTTGCCGATCCGCACCGAGCCGACCGGGGTCGGCAGCGGGACGTTGGAGACCATCAGCGCCGCGGAGGCGCCGTTCATCGCGAGCACGTCGTAGGGGTGCTCGTGGTCGACCGAGATCGGCAGCGCGACGAGCTGCGTCTCATAGCGCCAGCCCTTCGGGAAGAGCGGGCGGATCGGTCGGTCGATCAGGCGCGCGGTGAGCGTCGCCTTCTCCCCCGCGCGGCCCTCGCGCTTAAAGAAAGAGCCGGGGATCTTCCCGGCCGCGTACATCCGCTCCTCGACGTCGACCGTCAGCGGGAGGAAGTCGACGTCCCGCAGGTTTCCTGCGGTGGCGGTACAGAGGACCATCGTGTCGCCCGAGCGGACGACTACAGCGCCGGAGGCCTGCTTGGCCAGCTTGCCGGTCTCAAAGGAGATCTCGGTCCCCTCGATCTCGACCGACACGCGTGTGACGGCGTCAGACATATTCAGTTCCCTTCTTGACCCGCCGTTCGGTAGGCGGGCTGCTCAATGTTTTTTTCTTGTTCCGAACGGGGTGATGGTAGCCGCTTCGCCCACCAAAGCGCGCGCATTAGGCCAATTTCTGCCGCCTAACGCGGCGAATTCTGAGCGTGTGGGCGGCGTCCGCCCCCGCCGCCTACGTGCAATCCGTGACGTAAGCGGACCGGCCGGTCCGGTTCTGGTATCGTAAGCGGACCGATGAGTCTCAGTTTAGCCGACCGGTCTCAGGAGCGACGATGACCACCGAGCTGGCGCCCGGCCAGCCAAGCACCAATCGCTGGCTGATCCTCGTGATCGCGTGCCTGGCGCAGTTCATGGTCGTGCTCGACGCGACGATCGTCAACGTCGCGCTGCCTTCGATCCAGCGCGGGCTGCACTTCTCGACCTCGAGCCTGCCGTGGGTGATCAACGCCTACACGCTGATCTTCGGGGGGTTCCTGTTGCTCGGTGGCCGGGCCGCGGACCTGCTGGGCCGCAAGCGCTTGTTCGCTGCCGGGATCGCCTTGTTCGCCGCGGCCTCGCTCCTGAACGGCCTCGCGCAGTCGCCGACGATGCTGATCCTCGGGCGCGGGCTCCAGGGCCTCGGGGGGGCGATGCTCTCCCCGGCCGCGTTGTCGATCCTCACCACGACGTTCACGGAGACCGGCGAGCGCACGCGCGCGCTCGGGGTCTGGAGCGCGATCGCCGCCGGGGGCGGCGCCGTCGGGCTGCTGCTCGGCGGGGTGCTCACCGACCTGGCCTCGTGGCCGTGGATCTTCATCGTCAACGTGCCGGTCGGCGTGGTCGCGCTGGCCGCGACGCTGCGCTTCATCCCCGAATCCCGGGCCCAGCTCGAGCACCGCACGTTCGATCTGCGGGGGGCGGTGACCGTCACCGGCGGGCTGGTGTTGCTCGTCTACGGGATCATCAAGGCGCAGCCGTGGGGTTGGGCCTCGACGCGGACGATCGGCCTGATGGCCGCAGGACTGGCGCTGCTCGCGCTGTTCGTGGTGCTCGAGCGCCGCAGCAAGGCGCCACTCGTGCGGCTCAGCATCTTCCGGGTTCGGACGCTGGCGGTCGCGGACGTCGTGCTGCTGCTGGTCGCCAGCGGGCTGTTCGGGATGTTCTTCTTCGCCTCCCTGTACGTGCAGGACATCCTCGGCTACAGCCCGCTGCGGGCCGGGTTGGCGTTCCTGCCGGTGACCGCGGGAATCGTGATCGGCGCGGGGATCGCTCAGCAGCTGATCCGCCGCGTCGGGGTGCGCAATCTGGCGATCGGCGGAATCACGCTCGCGACCGCCGGGCTCGCAGTGCTCACGCAGCTGCCGGTCCACGGCAGCTATCTGGGCAACCTGCTGAGCGGCCTCTTCCCGATGAGCATCGGCATGGGGCTGACATTCGTGCCGATCACGCTGCTCGGGACCGGCGGCGTGGCCGACAACGACGCGGGGCTGGCGTCGGGTCTGTTCAACACCGCCCAGCAGGTCGGCGGCTCGCTCGGGCTCGCGATCCTCTCGACGCTCGCCGCCAGCCAGACGAGCAGCCTGCTACACGGTCACGCTTCGGCCGCCGCCACCGCGGTCGCGCAGGTGTCCGGCTACCACGTCGCGTTCGCGGCCGCTGCCGGGATGCTCGGTGTCGGCGGCGTGATCCTCGCGGTGATGCTGCGACCGCGTGACGTCCGGGCGCTCGAGCGGGACCTCGTGCCCGCGCCGGCGGCGGCGTAAAGGAGCACAATGTGAGCGAGATGCCGGTGGAGGAGAGACCGCTGCGGGCGGACGCCGAGCGCAACCGCGCCCGGCTGTTGGAGGCCGCCAGCGCGCTGTTTCGGGAGCGTGGCCTCGATGTCGGCGTCGCCGAGATCGCGGAGGCCGCCGGCGTCGGCCGCGGCACGCTGTTTCGAAACTTCGCCTCCAAGGAGGACCTGGTCGCCGCGGTCGTCGCCGACCGCATGCAGGCCGCGACGCGGCGCGGCGAGGAGCTGCTCCAGGAGGACGATCCCGGCGACGCGCTGTTCCGGTTCCTGGCCGAGCTGGTCGGCCGTCAGCAGATGGACCGTGCGCTGATCGACGCGCTCGACGACGGCTGGCTGGCGCGCGAGGAGATCCGCGTCGGGCACACCGCCTTCGTCGACGTCCTCGACCGGCTGCTGGCGCGCGCGCAGGACAGCGGGGCGGTCCGCGCCGACATCGGCGCGGTGGACCTGCTGTTCATGTTCAAGGGGGCGTGCGCGGCCGCGACCGCCTACGCGCACGTCGACCCCGCGATCATCGACCGCCAGCTCGACCTGGTCCGTGCCGGGATCGCCAGCAATCCGGGCGCGAGGCCGCTGCGGGGAAAGTCGCCGAGCCTCACGGAGCTCGAGCAGAGCTTCCGCCGCTAGGCGAGCGCGGCCGGGTCGAACTGCCCGGTGTACATCCGTCCGCCGGCGAACACGGTCGGCGTCGTCACCACTCCGGCTCGCACGCCGGACTCGAAGTCGCGCCGGACCCGGGCACGCACGGCATCGCCGCGGCGGTCGCTGTCGAAGCGCTCCAGGTCGAGCCCGAGCGTTCGCGCCCGCTCCCACAGGTGGGGATCCTCCAGCCGGGCCTGATCTGCGAACAGCAGGTCGTGCATCTCCCAGAAGCGCCCCTGGAGTCCCGCGGCCTCCGCCGCGCAGGCCGCCGCCCAGGCGCGCGGATGCGACGAGCGCACCGGGAAGTGCCTGAACGCCCTGCGCAACCGGGAGCCCGCGAGCCGGGCAACGAGCGCTGCGCAGTACGGGCACTCGAAGTCGGCGTACTCGATCGCCAGCGGCGCTTCATCAGGGCCGCGGAGATGGTCCTCGGGGCTGAGCTCGGGGACCGGCGCCGAGCGAAGCTCGCTCAACCGCTTTGGCCGGATGCCTCGCTGCCGGCGGCCACCGCGGCGAGCCCGTCGAAGATCAGGTTGGCGCCCGGCAGCTCCGACGGCGAGGGCGCCTCGTAGCTCCACTTGACGACCCCGTCCGGCCCGACGATCACGAGCGCTCGCTGCGGAAAGCCACCCGGGTGGTAGACGCCGAACGCCCGGCATGTCTCCCCCTTGGGCTCGAAGTCCGAGAGCTGCTCGATCCTGACGCCGAGCTGCTCACGAAACGCCGTCTGCGAGTAAGCCGCATCGCAGGAGACGCCGTACAGGGTCGCCCCCTGCGACTGCAGGTCCTCCAGCACGTCGTCGTACAGGTTCAGCTGGTCCGTGCACACCGGGCTGAACGCGAACGGGTAGAACACAAGCACGGTGGTTTGACCGAGCAGGTCGGCGCGCGTGAACTCGCTGCCGTCCTGGCGACGCAGCGTGAACTCCGGGGCCGGCGTCTCCGGCCCAAGGACGCCTGGGCTCACTTCCGCAGGCCGAGTTCGCGCACCAGCGCCCGGTAGCGCTCCAGATCGGCGCGCTGCAGGTAGTTGAGCAGCCGCCGGCGGCGACCCACCAGCATCAGCAGACCACGGCGCGAATGGTGGTCCTTGCGGTGGACGCGCAGGTGCTCGGTGAGCTCGTTGATCCGCTCGGTCATCAGCGCGATCTGAACCTCGGCGCGCCCGGTGTCGGCCGTGCTGTCGCCGAACTTCTCGACCAGCTCTTGCTTTCGTTCGCTCGTGAGCGTCATGCGGCCGATCAGGCTAGCAGGAGCGGAAGCTCAGCCACAGAGATCGCGCGCCTGTTCGATGTCGCGACGCATCTGCTCGATCAGCGCGTCGGCCGACGGGAACCTGCGCTCGCCGCGCAGCCGCCGCAGGAACTCGACCTTCAGGGTCTTCCCGTACAGGTCGACCTCGCGGTCGAGCACGTAGGCCTCGACGAGCACCGCTCGCCCCGTGCCAAACGTCGGGCGGACCCCGACGTTGACGGCCGCGCAGTCACCGTCGGCGAGCGCCACGTAGACGCCGTGACCCGGGTGCACGAGCGCCTCATCGGGGACGATGTTGGCGGTCGGGAACCCGAGCTCGCGCCCGCGGCGATCACCGGGGACGACCTCGCCACGGAGCTGGAACGGCCCGCCGAGCATCCGCTCGGCCGCCTCGACGTCGCCGGCCTGGACGAGCGCCCGGATGTGGCTCGAGGACACGATCTCGCCGTCGATCTCGACAAGCGGAACCACGCGGGTCTCGAAGCGCGGGTCGGCGGCGAGCGTCTGTGGATCCCCGGCGGCGCGATGGCCGAAGCGGAAGTTCTCGCCGACCGACACGTGCGTCGCCTGGAGCCGGTCGACGAGCACGTGCTCGATGAACTCCTGCGGGCTCTGCGCGGCGAAGCTCGCGTCGAACGGGATCACGACCAGCTCCGCGACGCCCAGCCCGGCGATCAGCTCCGTCTTGACGGGGAAGCTCGTCAGCAGCTTCGGGCACGCCTCCGGGCGGACGACCTGGAGCGGGTGCGGCTCGAACGTCAGCACCGTGTCGTTGCCCGCGATCACCTCGCGGTGTCCGAGGTGGACGCCGTCGAACTCTCCGACCGCGACCCTGCGCGGG
>DATKFF010000723.1:0-7299 GCA_035511595.1 Solirubrobacteraceae bacterium
CTGGTTGAACTCGTCGTCAAACGTGTACCCGGGGCCGCCGGTGCCGGTCCCCTGCGGGTCCCCGCCCTGGATCATGAACTCCGGGATCACGCGGTGGAAGATGACCCCGTCGTAGAAGTTCTCGCCCGCGAGCTTGCGAAAGTTGGCGACCGTCTGGGGGGCGTCGTCATCGAACAGCTCGAGTTCGATCGGGCCCTGTGAAGTGTTCATCGTGGCAGTAGACATGCCACTCACACTATCCGAGCCAGTGCGTTCTGACGGATCAGCCGTTGGCCGGCTCGAGCCGTAGGCGCTGCCCACGGACCTCGGCGCCGTTGACGAGCTCGACGACGCGTTCGGCGTCTTGCTCGGGCACCTCGACGAACGCGAACCGCTCGAGCACGCGGACGTTGCGCACCGCCTCGCCGTCAAGGCCGGTCGCGGCGGTGATCGCGTGGATGATGTCGGAGGGCTCGAGGCCGGCCGCCCGGCCGGCTGAGACGATCAGCTTGCGCGCCGCGCCGTCGCCGTCTCCATCGATCAGGTCGTGCGGCTTTGAGTGGCGGCGGGGCTTCGGTTTGACCGGCGTCGGCGCGACGTGCGCGTCCTTCACCCACGGCGCCAGCTTCACCCCGGCGTGCTTCTCGATCGCCGCGATCTCCTTGCGCTGGCGAGGCTCGAACAGCGTGATCGCGCGGCCGCTGCGACCGACTCGGCCGGTGCGCCCGATTCGGTGGACGTAGACGTCCGGGGAGGTTGGGACGTCGTAGTTGATCACGTGCGAGACGCCCGAGATGTCGAGTCCGCGCGCTGCCACGTCCGTCGCCACCAGCAACGGGAGGCGCCCATCCTTGAACGAGATCATCACCCCGTCGCGCGCGCCCTGGGTCATGTCACCGTGCAGCGCTCGCACGTCCAGACCGCGGTCGCGAAGCTTGCGGTACAGCTCGTCCGTACGGACCTTGGTACGCACGAACACAATCGCCTGGGTCGGGCGCTCGGACTCGAGCACCTCGATCAGCCGGTCGACCTTGTCACGGGAGCTCACCTCGAGCGCGAACTGCTCGACCGTGTCGACCGTCAGCGTCGCGGTCTTGACCTTGACCGTCACCGGGTCGTACAGGTACTGCTCCGCCAGGCGGCGGATCGGAGGCGGGATCGTCGCGCTGAAGAGCGCCGTCTGGCGGCTGCCCGGGGTCAGCGACAGGATCCGCTCGACGTCCTCGATGAACCCCAGGTCGAGCATCTCGTCGGCCTCGTCGAGCACCACGAACCGGCACGAGTGGAGCATCAGCGAATGACGGGAGATCAGGTCCTTCACCCGGCCGACGGTCCCTACGACGATCTGACCGCCCGCCCGCAGCTGCGACTGCTGGGAGCGGATCGGAGCGCCGCCGAACACCGCGACGACGTCGACGCCACGGCGGGCGCCGTAGACCCGCAGCGCCTGGGTCACCTGAATGCAGAGCTCGCGGGTCGGGGTCAGCACCAGCGCCTGTACCTCCGGCTCGGAGGGATCGACGTACTCGATCATCGGCAGCCCGAACGCGGCGGTCTTACCGGAGCCCGTCTGGGCCTGCCCGATCACGTCCTTGCCCTCGAGCAGCAGCGGGATCGCCTGCTCCTGGATCGGGCTCGGAACCTCGTAGCCGACATCGCGCAGCGCCTCGAGGATCTCGGGCGACAGCCCTAGTTCGGCAAATGTGGTCACTACGAACGAAGATAGCTTGAATTTGATATCTTTCGGAACCGAATGATTCGGCTCCGAACTATTGTCCGGTATGTCTGACACCAGCAACGGCTCCGTCAGCGCCGCTGACGACCGCATCGATCCCTACGTCTGGCGGATCAGCGCCGTCGTGATCGTCGGCTCGATCATGTCGATCCTCGACACGACGATCGTCAACGTCGCGCTGGCGACGCTCAGTCGCGAGCTGCACTCAACGATCGCTCAGATCCAGTGGGTCGTGACCGGGTACCTGCTGGCGCTGGCTGCGGTCATTCCTGTCACCGGATGGGCCGCGCGCCGCTTCGGCGCCAAACGCGTGTACCTGGTCTCGCTCGTGCTGTTCACCGCCGGTTCCGCGCTCTGCGGACTCGCGACCTCGACCACCGAGCTGATCGTGTTCCGGGTGCTTCAGGGCGTCGGCGGCGGGATGATCCTCCCGATCGGCCAGCTGATGATGGCCGAGGCGGCGGGACCCAAGCGGATGGGCCGCGTGATGAGCATCGTCGCGGTGCCAGCGATGCTGGCGCCGATCCTGGGGCCGGCGATCGGCGGCCTGATCCTCGACAGCGCCAGCTGGCGCTGGATCTTCTTTGTCAACGTCCCGATCGGGCTGGCTGCCGTGATCGCGGCGCTGCGGGTGCTCCCGAGCGTTCGCCCCGCGCCCACCGGCCGGCTCGACGTCCGCGGCCTGGCGATGATGGCGACAGGGCTGCCGCTTCTGACCTACGGGCTCGCCGAGATCGGCGTCACAGGCAGCTTCACCGCCACAAAGGTCCTCCTCCCGATCATCACCGGGGTCGCGCTCGTCGCTGCCTTCGCCGTGCACGCGCTGCATGTTCCGAACCCGTTGCTGAACGTGCGCCTGTACCGCCGGCCGACCTTTGCCTCGGCCTCGTTCGCGATGTTCTTCCTCGGCGCGGCGCTGTTCGGCGGGATGATCCTGCTACCGCTCTACTGGCAGGGGATTCGCCATGAGAACGTGCTCGACACCGGGCTCTTGACCGCGCCTCAGGGGCTCGGGATGGCGCTCGTGATGCCGCTCGCCGGGAAACTGACCGATCGCTTCGGCGGCGGCCCGTTCGCGCTCTTCGGAGTGATCGTGACCACCCTTGCGACGGTTCCGTTCGGCTTCGTCGGCGTCCACACGCCGATCGTCTCGCTGTCGGTGGCGATGTTCATCCGTGGCATGGGCATCGGCTTCGCGTTCATGCCAGCGATGGCGGCGGCGTTCGCTTCGCTCAAGCGCTCCGAGCTCTCCGACGCGACGCCGCAGATGAACGTGCTGCAACGCGTCGGCGGCTCGATTGGCACCGCCGTGCTGGCGGTCGTGCTCCAGCGGGCGCTGGCCGGGGCGCATACGCCTGCCGCGTCGGCGTCCGCCTACGGCACGGCATTCTGGGCCTCGGCCGGGCTGACCGCGCTCGCGATCGTGCCGTGCGTCATCCTGTGGCGCACCGAGCGCGCAGCGCGCGTGGCCTCCACCGAGGTGGAGCGCCAGCCGACCGACGCGGCGCTCGAGGTGGCCGCGGCGTGAGCGTCAAGACTCGTGACCGGACCGACGCGCTCGAGGTCCTCGGGCAGACGTTCAAGGGCGCCCTGGCGGCCCTGCGGCGGATGCGGGGGCGCGAGACGCACAACCCGGGAGAGCTCAGCTACGCGCAGTACGGCCTGCTGTTCGGGCTCGGTGAAGGCAAGCCGCTCTCGACCCGGGAGCTGGCGCTCGCGGCCGACGTGTCCCCCGCCACCGCCACCGAGATGCTCGACTCGCTGGCTGCCGCGGGGCTGGTCGAGCGGACCCGCTCCGAGCAGGACAAGCGGATCGTGTTCACCGCGCTGACCGCCCGTGGCAAGGCGCTGATCGAGGAACGGCGGGCGCGCTACGAGCCGCGCTGGCAGGCCGCGATGTCAGAGTTCAGCAACGAGGAGCTGCAGACCGCGGCTGCGGTGCTCGACTCGGTGCGGCAGATGTTCGACGACCTCGCCGACGAACACGAGCACTGATCGGCCCGGGGGCCGGTCTCAGCCGAAGCTGATCTGGCCGTCGAGGTGGGGCGTCCCCTTGCCCGCGCCCCGAACCCCGAACGCGATCCCCGCGTCGTCCTCGCGCTCTGAGAACTGCACGGTCGCGGGCAGCAGGATCGGCTTGCGGAACGCGACCTCGACCGTGAAGCGGTCGGGCAGGCGGGGGTCGAGCGCAGCCAGGCAGCGCGCCTTGGTCCACATCCCGTGGGCGATCGCGGTGGGGAAGCCGAACAGCCGTGCGCTCAGCGAATGCATGTGGATCGGGTTCAGGTCACCTGACACCGAGCCGTAACGGCGCCCGAGATCACCCGGGAGCCTCCAGGTCGCGGTCACGGGCAGCTCCTCTTCCGTGCGCGGCTCACGATCTGCGCCGCCGTCCTTCGAGCCGCCCCGCTTGAGGTAGGTCGAGCGCTCGTCCCACACGAGTTCCTCCCCCACCCGCGCCTCCGAGCACATCGTTACCTGTGTCCCGCGCGGATGCGCCTCGAGCGGGGTCGCCCACACCCTGAGCCCGAGCTCCTCGGCGGCATCGATCGGCCGCCGCTGCTCGATCACGTTGGAGATGTGAACGAGCCCGAGCGGGGGGAACGGAAAGCCCGGGTCTGTCATCAGCGACAGCTGCAGCGGGAACGCGAGCATATGCGGGTAGGTGGCTGGCAGCGCGTCGCGGAGCGGAAACCGGCACACCCGGTCATAAGCCGCGAGCCGATCTCGGTCGACGGTCACGTCCTCCAGCACCAGCGTCAGCTCGGGGACCTCGCCGGAGCGCCCGCGGGTGGCCACGAACGGCAGCCGCCCGCTGCCAGGGATCATCGACGCGCCCGCGCGGGCGAACAGCGGCAGCATTCCCGGCGAGCTCTTCAGGACCTTCTCGTCGGACATCCGCTCACGCCCCGATCAGGCTCTGGCCGCATACGCGCACCAGGTTGCCGTTGACTGCGCCCGACGCCGGGTTCGCAAACCACGCGATCGTCTCGGCGACGTCGATCGGGAGCCCGCCCTGGGCGAGGCTGTTCATCCGGCGCCCGGCCTCCCTCGTGGCGATCGGCATCGCGGCCGTCATCTGCGTCTCGATGAACCCCGGCGCGACCGCGTTCAGCGTCGCGCCGCGCTTGGCGACCCGCGGCGCGAACGCCTCGACGATTCCGATCACGCCCGCCTTCGAGGTGGCGTAGTTGGCCTGCCCCGCATTGCCCGCGATCCCGCTGATCGACGACACGCAGACGACGCGCCCGTTCTCACGGAGAGCCTCGCGTGAGAACAGCTCGGCGTTGATCCGCTGCGGCGCGATCAGGTTGATCTCGATCACCATCCGCCACAGGTCCTCGCTCATCCGCCCGAGCGTCTTGTCGCGCGTGACGCCGGCGTTGTGGACGACCACGTCGACGCCGCCGTGCTTCTCGAGCAGGTAGGCGGCGATCCTGGCGGGGGCGTCCTCGTCGGTGATGTCGAGCTGAAGGTCGCTCGGCTGGCCGGGCACGTCGACCCCGACGACGTCCGCCCCGTCACGGCCGAGCACCTCGGCGATCGAGGCCCCGATCCCTCGGGAGGCGCCGGTCACGAGCGCCACCTTCCCGGCCAGCGGCCGCTCCCAGTCAAGCGGCGTGGCCGACGGAGCCGCGAGCCCGATCCGCACGACCTGGCCGGAGACGTACGCCGACTTCGGCGAGAGGAAGAAGCGCAGCGTCGACTCGAGCTCCGCCTCGGCGCCCGGCGCGACGTAGATCAGCTGGGCGGTGGCGCCCTTTCGGACCTCCTTGCCGATCGAACGCACCAGTCCTTCGAGCGCCCGCTGCGCGATAGCCGCGGCCGGTTCCTCGCACTGCTCCGGCGGCCGGCCGAGCACGATCACGCGCCCGGATGTGCGGATTCGGCGGATCGTCGGGTGAAAGAACGCGTAGGCCTGCTCGAGGCCCTCGCTGTCAGAGATTCCGCTGGCGTCGAAGATCAGCGCCTTGAAGGTCTGGTCGGCCGACGCCACCTCGGCGTTGAAGATGCCCGCGGGGAGACCGGCGTCCGCGGCCGCCTGGCGAGCCTCCGGCTGGTGCGGCGTGCTGACCTCGGCGCCGACCTCGGCCAGCAGCTTCGCGGCGGGCGCGGCGAGCACTGCGCCCGCGGACGCCCCGAGCAGCACCGGCCCAGAGATGACCGGCTGTCCCGGCTCGTAGCGCTCGAGCCTGACCGGCGATGGCAGCCCGACCTGCCTGGAGACGATCCGCCCGACCGGGGTGTTGATCAGTTGCTGGTAGCGATCGGCCATCTACGCCGCCTCCATGATCGCGGTGACGCCGACGCCGCCGGCCGCGCAGATCGAGATCAGCCCGCGGCCGGAGCCCTTCTCCTTCAGCATCTTCGCGAGTGCGGCGATGATCCGCCCGCCGGTCGCGGCGAACGGGTGACCCGCGGCGATCGACCCGCCTTTGACGTTGAGCTTGTCCCGGTCGATCGACCCGAGCGGCGCATCCAAGCCGAGGCGCTCGCGGCAGAACACCGGGTCCTCCCACGCCCGCAGCGTCGACAGCACCTGGGCGGCGAACGCCTCGTGGATCTCGTAGAAGTCGAAGTCCTGCAGGCTCAGGCCCGCCCGCGTGAGCAACCGCGGCACGGCGTAGGCGGGCGCCATCAGCAGACCCTCGCGCCTGTGCACGTAGTCGACACCCGCGGTCTGCCCGTCGACCATGTACGCCTGTGGCTCGAGGCCTTGGTCCGAGGCCCATTGCTCGCTGGCGATCAGCACCGCCGACGCCCCGTCGCTCAGCGGGGTCGAGTTGCCGGCGGTCATCGTGCCGCCCTCGCCGCCGAACACGGGCTTCAGCTTCGCGAGCTTCTCGACGCTCGTGTCGGGCCGCAGGTTCTGGTCGCGCTCGAGGCCCAGGTACGGCATCACCAGGTCGTCGAGGAAGCCGGTGTCGTACGCGGCGGCGAGCGCGCGGTGGCTCTGCGCCGCCAGCTCGTCCTGCTCGGCGCGCCCGATCCCCCAGTCCTGGGCCATCAGCGCGGTGTGCTCGCCCATCGAGAGGCCCGTGCGCGGCTCGGCGTTGCGCGGGATCTCCGGGATCACGTGCTGCGGGCGGAGCTTTGTGACCGCCCGCAGCCGGGCGGTGTTCGAAGGCGCCCGGCTCAGCTCCAGCAGTACCGTGCGGAGGTCCTCGCTGATCGCGATCGGGGCGTCCGACGTCGTGTCGACCCCGCCCGCGACCGCCGACTCGATCTGGCCGAGCGCGATCTTGTTGGCGACGAGCAGGGCGGTCTCCAGTCCCGTCCCGCAGGCCTGCTGCACGTCGTAGGCGGGCGTCTCGGGGGCGAGCTTCGAGCCCAACACCGATTCACGCGTGAGGTTGAAGTCACGGCTGTGCTTCAGCACCGCACCGGCGGCGACCTCTCCCAGAAGCTCGCCCTCGATCCCGAACTTGGCTGCCAGGGCGTCGAGCGTCGCGGTCAGCATGTCCTGATTGGAGGCCCTGGCGTAGGGCCCGTTCTGGCGCGCGAACGGGATTCGGATGCCGCCGAGCACGGCCACGCGGCGGGATGAGTTCATCTGCTGCTCCTGGATCTGGGGGATCGTCTCC
>DATKFF010000724.1:0-3470 GCA_035511595.1 Solirubrobacteraceae bacterium
GGCGTCGGCAAGCGCTACGACATCGTCTCGGCGTTCGCCCAGCACGCGATCGTCGTCGCCGCCGATCCCAACCCGCTGGCGCCCGCGCAGTACGCCGCGGACCATCGCTACCCGGTTCCCCGGATCCACGATCCGGCTTACGTTCCCGCCCTGTGCGAGCTGTGCGAGCGCCACGGCGTCGGCGTGGTGGTGCCGCTGACCGATCTCGACCTCGAGGTGCTGGCGCACGCCAGCCGCGACGGCCTGCTTCCCGCGCTCGTCCCGGACCCGGAGATCGCACGGGCGACGTTTGACAAGTACGAGGCACACCTGCTGCTCGAGCGGCTGGGGCTGCCGTCTCCGCCCACGGTTCTGCCCGGCGATCCGGTCGACAGCTTCCCGGTGATGATCAAGCCGCGCCAGGGATCGGGCGCGCGCTCGATTCACCGCGCCGACGACGAGGCCGCAGCCGAGTTCTTCGTCGGCTACGTCAAGGAGCCGACGATGGTCCAGCGCTTCATGGACGGCCCCGAGTTCTCGATCGACACGCTCTCCGACCAGCAGGGCCGCTGCCTGAACGCGATTCCGCGGACGATGATCGAGTCCCGCGGTGGCGAGTCGATCAAGGGCACGGTGATCGCAGACGAGGAGCTGATCGCGCTTGGCGCGCGCGCGTCGGAGGCGCTTGGCGTCCGGGGTCCGTGCACGATTCAGGTGTTCCGCGACAGGCAGATCGGGCTCGGGATCACCGACGTCAACACCCGCTTCGGAGGGGCGTTCCCCGCGCCGATGTACGCGGCGCTACCCGGACGCACCTACCCGGAGCTGATCGTGCGGATGGCGCGCGGCGAGCGGCTCGAGCCGCACGTGGGCGAGTTCCGTGACGGGGTCACGTTCACGCGCTACTACTGGCAGCTCGAGCTTGACGAGCAGCTCCGTCCGACCGGCCGCGACATCGTCGAGCCTCCGGGGCCGCCGGCCCCGCGTTAGCTAGGCGCTCGCGATCCGGCTGCGACGCTCGCCGGGCTGCTCGTGCCAGCAGTCGTCGACGAAGTCGGCGATCTTGGCCGTCAGCCGCTTCGGATGCGTGCGCAGCTCGATGATCGAGTTGGCGTTGATCAGCCGCGCGTTGGGCAGCTCGTTGGCGAGCATGTCGGCGTCAGAGAAGGGGTGTACCGGGTCGCGCTGGTGGCCGATCACGATCGCGGGCGTCTCGATCGTCTGGCGGACCTTGTGCTCCGGGGCGGTGCGCCCGAACAGGATTCCCTGCAGCACCGCGCCGCTCGGGGCGGGGTCCTGGGCGATCGCGTCGAGCCCGATGTCGAGTAGCAGCGGCAGGTGCGAGCGCGGCACCGCTCGGGCTCCGCGGCCGAGTACTCGCATCACCGGCTCGCCGAACGTCAGCGCGTACAGCAGCGGCGTGAAGGCGACCGCGCACGCGGGGATCGCGTTGTCGAGCGCCGGCATCTCGATGATCATGCCCCGCAGCCGCTCCGGCGCGGTCGCCGCGATCTCGAGTGAGATGTTCGCCCCGAGCGACGTGCCGCCGACGATCGCCTGGTCGAGCTTAAGGTGGTCGAGCAGCGCGATCGCCTGCTTGGCGAACTCGGCGATCGAGTAGCGCCACATCTGGCGCGGGCGGTCGGACGCGCCGTGCCCGAGCGGGTCGAACGTGATCACCCGGTTGCCGCGTTTGGCGAGGTTGCGAGCGAGTGGCGCCTGCATCTTCTGCGAGAGCAGGAGGCCCGGCATCAACACCGTCACGCGATCGCCGCTGCCGTGGACCGTGTAGGCGAGGCGCTGACCGTCATAGCTGAAGTGGGCCATCGACGCTCAGGATAGCGGTGGATCTGCCTGGCCAGCCAGCCAGGGACGCTGTCCGAAAATGGACATCCGTACCCCGGATCGACGGCCACCCGCCCGGGTCAACGGGGTACCCCCGCGCGCCCGAGGCCGCTACCGGCTACCGTTTTTTCTGGCAACCGGACCCAGGAGGACGATTTTCATGGCCAAGGCCCCCATTTCGCTCGCAGGTCGCGTCGTCGCGATAACCGGCGGCGCCCGCGGGATCGGGCGGGCCACGGCTGCGGCGTTGATCGCTCGTGGCGCCCGCGTGGCGATCGGTGACATCGACGGGCCGCTCGCCCAGCGGGTCGCCGATGAGCTCGGCGCCGGGACCCTGGGCCTCCCGCTGGACGTGACCAGTCGTGAGAGCTTCGCCACGTTCCTCGATCAGGTCGAGGACCGGCTGGGACCGCTCGACGTGCTGATCAACAACGCGGGGATCATGCCGGTTGGGCCGTTTGTCGAGGAGACGGACGCCACCGCAAAGCGGATGGTCGACATCAACCTCCACGGAGTGATCTTCGGGTCCAAGCTGGCGCTCGAGCGGTTCGCTCCGCGGCGCCGAGGCCACCTCGTGAACATCGCCTCGATTGCCGGCAAGGCGGCCTCTCCCCACCTGGCGACCTACGTCGCCACCAAGCACGCCGTCGTCGGCCTGACCGAATCCATTCGCCAGGAGTTCGCCGGGACGGGTGTCTCGGTGAGCGTGGTGATGCCGGTCGGGGTGAACACCGAGCTCTACTCCGGGCTCCAGCAGCTGCGGGGCGTCAAGACGCCCGAGCCAGAGGATGTCGCCGAGGCGATCGTCGAGGCGCTCCAGACCGGGCGCTACGAGGTCTACGTTCCGAAGCGGATGAACGCGACTCTGCGGATCAGCTCGCTACTGCCGCTGCAAGCCAGGGACGCGCTCTCGAAGGCGACCGGCGGCGACGTGGTGATCGCGCATCCGGACCACGCCGCGCGCGCTGCCTACGAGGCCCGGATCGCGCAGACGATGGCCGCGACGGGGACGCCTGAGCCGACGGCCGCGCCCGAGCCGGCGGTGGTGGACCCGGAGCCCGAGGCCGAGCGCGAGGCCGAGACGGTCTAGCGGCCGACGCCCTCGGCCACGAGCCAGTCGGCGATCAGCCGGCCGATCTCGGGACCCTGGTCCTCCTGCAGGAAGTGGCTGGCGTCCTCGATCACGTGGTCGATCGTCGTGCCCAGCGCTGCCGCGAAGCGCTCCCCGGTCTCAGGCGGGATCACGGGGTCGGAGTCGGCCCACAGGACGAGCTTCGGCCGCTGATCCCCGCGCAGCGCTTCCAGCACCCGCTGCCCCGCGTCGGCGCCCGGGTCCTCGGGCGTGAGCGGGAGCATCAGCGGGAACGCCCGAGCCCCCGCCTTCGAGGCGGCATTCGGGTAGGGCGCGTCGTAGCCGGCGATCACCTCGTCCCCCGGATCGCGCTTGCATGCGCCGCGCACCAGGAAGCCGACCGGGAGATCCTCGGTCCGCTCGGTGAAGTTGCGAAACGCCATCCATGCGTCGTTCATCTTCTGGCGGCCCGTGAACAGGCCCGTGTCGAGGACCACGATCCGCGCGATCCGGTCCGGATGATCCACCGCCAGTCTCAGCCCGATCGGCCCGCCCCAGTCGTGAACGACGATCG
>DATKFF010000725.1:0-2927 GCA_035511595.1 Solirubrobacteraceae bacterium
CGAGCTCGGTGTTGGAGCGGCGTCGCTCTACCGTTACGTCGCCCGCAAAGACGAGCTGATCGACCTGATGGTCGACGCGGTGATGGGCAACGACCTGCAGTTCGAGATCCGCGGGGACTGGCGCGAGGACCTACGCTCATACGCTCAAGGCCTGCGGGCGATGATGCTGCGCCACCCCTGGATGACCGTCCCGAGCGCCGGCCTACGCAGTCTCGGACCGAACACCGCCCGGCGCTACGAGCAGGTGCTCAGCGCGATCGACGGTCTCGGGCTCGGTATCGACGAAATGCTCGTGATGGGCGAAACGCTTGACGCCTACGTCCGCGGCCGCGCACTCGAGGAGCTCTCCGAACAGGAAGCCGTCCGTCGCTCCGGCCTCGACCGCGAGCAATGGATGCAAACCCAACTCACCTACATCACGAGCCTGCTCGGGAGCGGCCGCTACCCGCTCCTCACTCGCGTCTTCGACGCACCGGTCGATCCCGACCGCCTCAAGCACGGCTTCGACCTAGGGCTCGAACGAGTGCTCGATGGCTTCGCGCAGATGCTTCCCCAATAGCTCACCTGCGCCGGTCCCGACGATTTCCTTGGCGGGTGACCTCCGTGGCCGGACTCCTCGGTCCCCGAATCGCCCCCTGGTGGACGGTAGACCAGTGAGCTGACCCTGGTGATTGCCCGGACGCGAACAAGCGCGCCCTGGGCCAACATCGCACTCACACCGTAATCCCTACGCCAGGAGCAGTAGCGTCATGCCCTCAGCCGCGACGGCCGCCCAAGTCAGGCTCACTCGAGTTACACCTTCACGTTGTCGAGTCGTGCTCGACAACCCGCCGGTCAACGTCATGGGTCCCGAGTTCGTTCTGGAGATCCGAGAGATCGTCACGGCGCTCGAGAACGACGACCGAGTGAAGGTGGTGGTCTTCGAAAGTGCCGTCGACGACTTCTTTCTAAATCACTCCGACTTCCTCGCGAGCTTCGAGGAGCTGACCAGCATTCCGCAAGGTCCGACCGGCCTCGAGGCATGGCCCGACGTCCTCGTGCGCCTGACGCGTGCCCCGTTCGTTTCGATCGCGCTCGTCCGAGGGCGGGCTACCGGCAACGGCAGTGAGCTCGCGCTCGCCTGCGACATGAGCTTCGCCAGCCGAGAGAAAGCAGTCTTCTCGCAGTTTGAAGTGGGCGTCGGCCTCGTCGCTGGTGGCGGGCCCATGGCGCGGTTGCCGCGGGTCATGGGAAGGGGGCGCGCGCTCGAAGTGCTCCTGAGTGCAGACGACATCCGAGGCGCCGATGCCGAGCTCCTCGGCTACGTGAACCGGGCGCTGCCGGATGCCGAGCTCGACGGTTTCGTCGACGCGCTCGCTACCCGGATCGCTTCATTCGACAAGTGGGCGATCGCGAACACCAAGCGCCTCGTGAACGAAGCCAGCCTGCCGCCCGACGTCGAAATCAGAGCGGGCTGGGACGCCTGTATGGCTTCCGTCAAGCGACCAGCGGCGAAGGAAAGAATCCAAGCGCTCCTGGAGCAAGGGCTCGAGGAGCCCGGCGACTTGGAAAATCGACTCGGATTCCACCTGGGACAGCTGAGCCTCAACGGCGAGCGCTGAGATCCCACCGCCTCTGAAAGGAAGCACAGGACCATGGACTTACTCACCATCGCGAAGAGCGTGGCCGACCGCGTCGAGGCCGAGTCGGCCAAACAAAACGTACCCGTCGCGGTTACCGTCATCGACATCCACGGCAACGTCGTTCTCACCCACCGCATGACCGGAGCCCCCACGTTCTCTCTCGAGCTCGCCGAGCGAAAGGCCTACACCTCAGCCCTCGTCCGCATGCGCACCGCCGACCTCGTCCCCCTCGTGCAACCAGGAGCGGCCCTCTATCCCCTCCTCGCCGTGTCCGGCGGTAGATACTCCGCGATAGGCGGCGGCGTGCCACTCACCAGCGAGGGGCACGTCATCGCCGGCGTCGGAGTCAGCGGCGGAACAACCGAGCAAGACGTCGCCATCGTCGAAGCGGCGATGAAGTAGATCGTGGCTCCGCGGGCACGGCTTCGTGACCGCGTAGTCGAGGGCTGTCGGGCAGGACCGCGGTCGCGGTATGGTCGGTGTTGCATGGTCATCGAGGGACCGGCGGAGGTGTTGCAGGACCGGCGCAGCGAGCGCGATGTGCTGGACCGGCTGCTCGACGCGGTGCGTAGCGGGCAAAGCCAGGCGCTGGTGGTGAGCGGCGAGGCGGGCATTGGTAAGACGGCGCTGTTGGAGTCCGCGATCAGCTCCGCGTCGGGGTTTCGGGTGATGCGTGCGGTGGGTGTGGAGTCAGAGATGGAGCTTGCGTTCGCGGCACTGCAGCAGTTGTGCGCGCCGCTGCTGGATCGGCTGGACCGGCTTCCCACCCCGCAGCAGGACGCGCTGAGCGTGGCGTTCGGGGTGCGGGCGGGGGATGCCCCCGATCGGTTTCTGGTCGGCTTAGCGGTGCTGAGCCTGTTGGCCGAGGCGACCGAGGAGCAGCCGCTGCTGTGTGTCGTTGATGACGCCCAGTGGCTAGATCGGGCCTCGGCCCAGGCGCTCGCGTTCGTAGCGCGGCGGCTGCTGGCGGAGTCAGTCGCGCTGGTGTTCTCGACGCGTGATCCGGGGGATGAGCTCGTGGGGTTGCCGAGGCTAAGCGTCGATGGTCTGCGCGAAGCTGACGCGCGTGCTTTGTTGGACTCGGTGTTGCGGGTGCCATTGGATGAGCAGGTGCGCGAGCGGCTGGTCGCGGAGACGCGCGGCAATCCGCTGGCGCTGTTGGAGCTGCCGCAAGGGTTGACACCGACGCAGCTTGCGGGCGGGTTCGGTTTGCCGGACGCACCTGCGCTCTCGGGCCGGATCGAGGAGAGCTTCCGCCGCAGGCTCGCCGGGCTCCCGGCGGAGACCCAACGGTTGTTGCTGGTC
>DATKFF010000726.1:0-5075 GCA_035511595.1 Solirubrobacteraceae bacterium
TGGCGGCGTCGAGTCGCGCCGCCTCCTGGTTGCCGGCAAGTGTCGGCGCCGGCTGATTGGGCGCCGCGTCCACCGCTTCGGCGAGCGCCGCGGCGAACACGGCCACCGCGCAGCCTGCGACCAGCGACGTACGCAGTCCGAACAGTGGCATCGACGGCAAGACTACGGCGCGGCGCCGCGTTCGTCACATGTTCGCCACCCCGGGAGCCGGGTCCGTCAGACTGTCACCGATGGACGACCGCACCCAGAAGGTTGCCGCGCTGCTGAACGAGGCGGGTGAGACGCACCACACCGTCTACCGGATCGTCGACGGCGAGGACTCTGACTGGGCGTCCTGGTACGCGGACTGGCTGGTGCGGCTATCCGAGCTTCCGCAGCTGCTCGGCGCAAGCCCCGTACGCAGCGAGCTCGTGTGGCTCCTGGTCGCGCTCGACAAGGAGTACACGGAGGCGAGCCCGGATACCCCGTGGCCCCAGTGGTACGCCGAGCGGGTCGTGGAGCACTTCGCGGCTGACGCCCCGTAGGCGCCCGACGGTCACCGGCGCCGGTGCTTCACCGCGCGACGCACCGGCGCGCGCCGGACGCGGTGGCGCGCGCGGCGCTTCTTGCTCACCTTCACCTTCCTGCGCGCACGCGGCTTTGGCTTCGTCGCGTGCGCGCGTACCGTCGCGTTCGTGCGCGTCGCGGTGGAGGCTGAGCCGCTCTGCGACCCGCTCGAGCCTCCGGCCTGAGCGGAACCGCTGCCCTGCGAGCCGGCCGCCCCGCCGGCCTGCCCCGCCGGCGGACCGCCCGGCGACGCGGGCCCGTGGGTCTGACCGGCGAACGACGTCAGCGCCTTCGCCAGCGCGGCCGCCTGCACCGAGCCGATCCCCGTGCAGTAGTCGTATCCCGGCTTGGCGACGCACCCGCCGTTGGTCCCGAGCACGATGTCACGGAACCCGTTGACGCTGCCCGGGCTGGAGTTGGGCACGAAGATCGATCCGAGCGGCGTGCCCTCGGCGGTCGCCGGGTTGATCGCGTTGTAGAGCGAGTAGAAGTCGTACTGGGCGAGTCCGAGGCCGTCGCCGTAGACGTTCTGGACGCGCGCCCACAGCCCCATCGTCAGCGGGCTCGAGACGCTCGTCCCGCCGACCCCGGTGGTGCTGTTGCCCTGGTACACGAGGTACGGGGTGTTCGCATCCGCCAGCGCCGCGACGTCCGGCACCGCGCGGCCGCCCTGATTGGTGAACTCCCACGTCTGGCCGGCGCCGTTGGCCTGGAGCGTCCACGGCGCGGCCGTCTCCCACGGGGAGATGCCGCCACCGCCACCGACCCAGGCGATCTCGTCGGTGACGTTGCCCTGGTCGTCGGCGATCAGCGTGGTGCCGCCGACGCCGGTCGTGTACTCACCGTCGGCCGGCCAGCTGACGCCGGGGGGTCCCTCGGGAGCGCCGGTCGAGGCGACCTCCGGGCAGGCGTAGCCGTTGTCGCCGGTCGACGCGAACATGCTCTGGCCCTGGAGCGCGCCCTCGGCGAGCGCCTCGTCGGTGGTCAGCATCGCGCCGTCCAGGAACGCGATGTAGTCGCACTCACCGAGTGACGCCGACAACGCGGTCGCACGGTCCTGCGAGACGAACATGTTGATGCCACGGGCGACCTCGGGGTCGGTGTAGGTGGCGACGTCGTAGATGATCAGCTGCTTGACCGCGATGGCATCGAGGGTCGAGATCTGGGTGTCGAGGTCCCACTCGAGATTCCCCGTTAGCGGGTTGTTGGTCGTGATCCCGCCCTGCGGCCCGTCGTACTGGACGTCGACCGGCACCCGCGGGTAATTGATCCCGAGCTGCTTGCTCCACCCCGCCTCCGCGCTCCGCAGGTCGCTGATCGTCGAGCTCATGTCGCCGCTGGCGATGATCGCGGTGGTCGTGCCCGAGGCCGGCGGTAGCGAGGTCGCGTCGTAGGCGTTGTCGACGGCCGCGGGACTGAAGCCGCTCAGATCCGGGCTCGACGCCTGCTGGAGCCGCGGCGTCTCGATCGGTACGTCGGAGAGCCCGAGGACCGCCGCGATCTCGCCGTGGAGGGCCGCCGGAGCCAGCACCGGCGCGGTGTTCGCATACACGCTCCTCCCGTTCAGGCGGTAGCTCGCGATGCTTGTGTGGAAGGCCCGCTCGGCCTGAGCGACCGTGCCGTAACCGGTTACGAGCAGCCGGTTGCCGGCGACGCTGACGTTCTGAAAGCCCTCCGCCGCGAGGTAGCGCGCGACCGCGCTGGCGCTGGCGGTCGTCGGACTGAAGCGCGCGCGCACCTCGGCCGGGGTAAGGATCTGGTGGGACTGGATCAGGCCGTTGATCGAGCCGGCGTCGCGAAGCGGTAGCACCGCGCTGATCTCGAGGTGCGCGCCAGCGGGGGCGGAGCCGAGCAGGCGTCCGGTCAGGCGGAGCGCCCGGGTGTGGGTCGCGACCCAGCTATCGCCGCGGGCCGAGGCAACCGCGGCCGAGCCCAGGCAGCACGCCAGAGTCGCGGCGCACGCGAAGGCGCGAAGGATGAACGACGAGCGAGATGACATGCGACGCAACGGACCTCCGAGTCGGATTCGGGTCCGCGACGGTTAGCTGACCCCGCCACTGAACGAGCAAGAGTCGGATTTCTTGCGTCGCCTGGCGGATCCGTAGTTTCACCCGTCGGCCGACCGTGCTTCGCCCGGCTGCCTGACGCATACGGCAGTCGTACCGTGAAGGGTCCGATGCCAGTGATGCAGCAGCTTGACCGTGCCGAGTGCATGGAGCTCCTTGCCGGAAATCGCTTTGGCAGGTTGGCGGTCACCGGCGGCGCCGCCGCGCCGTCGATCCGCCCCGTCAATTACGCGTTCGATGAGGCCTCGCAGTCGCTCGTGTTCAGGACCACGGAGGGATCGAAGTTGCAGGCACTGCTCAACTCCTCCCGAGCGGCGTTCGAGATCGACGAGGTCGATCCGGCGACGGGCACCGGCTGGAGCGTGATCGTGCTCGGAGTGACCGAGGTGATCTCCAACCCGACGGAGAGACGCCGGCTCGAGAAGCTCGGGCTCGAGTCCTGGGCGCCGGGCTCAAAGCCCCATTGGGTGCGGATCCGGGCATGGACGGTGTCCGGCCGCCGGATCGTGCAGGCTAAGTAGTTATCCGCAGCGAGAGTTCGGCTTCACCCGGCTGGACACAGTGGGGAAGGCACGTAAGCTCGCCGATCGTGGGTCCCAGGTTCTCATCCGCGGAGCGTCTCGGCGTGGTGCTTGCCGGAGGCGGCGTCGCCGCGCTGGAGGCGGCGCTGGCTCTCCGAGAGCTCGCGGGTGACCGGGTCTCGATCACGCTGCTCGCGCCGGAACCGGAGTTCGTCTATCGCCCGATGACCGTCCGAGAGCCGTTCGCGTCCAGCGCTGCAAGGCACTACCCGCTCGACGGCATCGCTGCAGACGTTGGCGCCGTCCTGGTGCAGGACAGCCTTGAATCGCTGGACCACGCCGCTCGCCTGGTACGTACCGCCGCCGGACTGAACGTTGAATACGACGCGCTCGTGCTGGGGCTGGGAGCGCGGCTGCGAGCCCGCTTCGACAACGCGCTCACGATCGACGACCGCCGACTCGACGAGCAGCTGCACGGACTGATTCAAGACATCGAGGAGGGGTACACGCATCGCATCGCGCTGATTGCGCCTTCGCCGATGCCTTGGCCGCTGCCCATGTACGAGCTGGCGCTGTTGATCGCGCGCCGCGCGTACGACATGGGCGCGGACCTCTCGATCACGATTGCGACACCCGAGGACGCCCCGCTGGCGGTATTCGGAAGCGCCGTCAGCGACGGGATCGGGAAGCTGCTCGAGGAGCGGGGCATCCTCACGCTCACCTCGGCGCACGTGGAGGTCCCGCAACACGGCTGCGTCGTGGTCCGGCCCGGCGACCGAGAGCTTCATGCGGATCGGATCATCGCGATGCCACAGCTGATCGGCCCGTCGGTGGCGGGCGTGCCGACGGACTCGGCAAACGGTTTCATCCCGGTTGATGAACACTGCCGGGTTCGCGGCCTGGAAAATGTGTGGGCGGCCGGTGACGCGACCGATTTTCCGGTCAAGCTTGGCGGTATCGCGGCTCAGCAAGCCGACGTCGCCGCAGCCGCGATCGCGGCGCTGGCTGGGGTCCCGCTCCCGCAGCCACGGTTCGACCCCGAGGTGCATGCGATCCTGCTCGGGGGCGACGAGCCCCTCTTTCTGAACGCGCGCCTTACCGGTGGTCACGGCTCGGGCTCTGAGCTCAGCGAGACGCCGTACAGGTGGCCGCCGGCAAAGATCGCCGCCAAATACCTGGGGCCGTATCTCGCGACCCGGGACCGCGTCGGCGCGAGCGCGTGATGAGCCCCGAACGGCCTCTTCGGATCGTGATCGCCGATGACCATTCGGTCGTCCGCCGTGGCCTTCGCCAGCTGCTGGAGGACGAAGCCGGGCTGGAGGTCGTGGCCGAAGCCGACGACGTCGACGGTGCGCGCCGCTACGTGCGCGGGCACAAGCCCGACGTGCTCGTGCTGGACCTGAACATGCCCGGCGGCTCGAGTCTCGATGCGATCCCCGAGATACGCGCCGAGGCTCCTGACACCCAGATCGTGGTGTTGACGATGCAGAACGAGCCTGCGTACGCGCGGCAGGCACTTGCTCACGGCGTGATGGGCTATGTGCTCAAGGAGGCGGCCGACGAAGAGCTGGTCGAGGCAGTCCGGCGCGCGGCTGCCGGCGACACGTACCTGAATCCCCGTCTCGGCGCGCGCGTGGCCGCTGAGCCACCTCCCGGCCCACCGGACGGGCTCACCGAGCGAGAAGTCGAGGTCCTGCGAATGATCGCGCTCGGTCACACCAATGCCGAGATCGCCACCGATCTGTATTTGTCGGTACGGACTGTCGAGACCCACCGCGCGCACATACAGCAGAAGCTCCGCGTCGGGACCCGCTCCGAGCTCGTGCGTTATGCGTTAGACCACGGGCTGGTCGCGGCACCGTAAGCGCCAGCGAGACAGGCGGTGCGATGCGCGGGCAAAGCTCACGTACGGATCGTGAGCCTGGTGGTGTCCGCCGTCATC
>DATKFF010000727.1:0-4029 GCA_035511595.1 Solirubrobacteraceae bacterium
TGGAAACGGTGATCGTGGAAGGCGAGTTGATGAAGTACGAAGGCTCACTGGTCGAGCCGCTCGCCAGCCGTGCCCGGCAGCTCATCCACGCGTCGCGGGACCGCCTGCGGGCTCGCGTCGGGGAGGGGGCGAGGCGACCGACTCACAGTCGCACCCTTGCGACGTAGCTGCTTGCCTGGGCTCGGTTGCGCGCGTCGACCTTGCGGTAAGCGTTCTGAATGTGGCGCTCGACCGTGTGGACGCTGATGACCAACTCGGTGGCGATCTGCTTGTTGCTCTTGCCGACGGCGACTAGCCGGAGAATCTCGGCCTCGCGGGCCGTCAGCTGATCGGGAAGCTCGTCCGTTACCTCCACGAGCTTCACGCGGCCCGACCATTCATGCATTCCGAGCTGCTCGAACCTGGCGCTCGCGTCGGCCAGCAGTCGCGCGGCGCCGGGTTGCTTCTGCGCGAGCCGCGCGACGGCCTCGTCGTAATCGACAATCGCTCGCAGCACCCGCTGATCGCGGTACTCAAGTGTCACGCGGGCCCGCGCGAAGTAGTCGACGGCCTGATCGAAGCTACCCACCACCGCGCTCAAACGTGCAACGGTGAGTTCGTTGGAGGTCATGTGGAACTCGTGTCCGTCTGCCTCGCTGAGCGCCGATGCGTGGGGGAGCAATCGTTGCGCAAGGTCCTTCGCGCGCAGCTCCCACACAGCTTCGCCGGCCAGGCCGATCGCGGGTGGGTCGAGCAGCTCGGCCGACTCGAGCGCCGGGACGATGCTCTCCAGAATTTCTCGAGCCGTGTCGACCTCGCCCGCTCGGGCAAATGCATGTGCGGCGAGCGGCGCGATAACTAGGCCGAGCCATTCGGCCTCCCGGGGACTCTTTGCCAGGTCCCACATCGTCATGGCCACCCGCGGCCAGTCCGCGTCCACGTGCTGGCTGTTGAGCACATCCACGACCGTCAGCAGCGCGCTTGACCGGTCCTCCTGTTCGAACACAGCCCGAGCTTGCCTAAGCTGTTCCGCCGCAGCGTCAAATTCTCCGCGCCCGCCGAGCTGCGCAGCGCGAAGTACCCGCGCGAGCCCTCTGCTGTCCGGTGTGCCGACATCGTCTGCCAGGGCGACGGTCTCGACGGTCAGTCGATCCGCGGCGGGTGAGCTTCCGGGCTTCAGAAGGGTGAGGTACCCGAGCACGTGGATCAGCGCGCGCAACCGAGCAACCGGGTCTTGCCAAGCATCGAGCTCCGGGATCAGGCGCGCGATCTCCGCGCCGAACGACGGGTCCCAGCCGTTGAGCGTCTCGGCGTAGTCGGCTTCGGTGCCCTCGGTCCGAACGATCCGCACGGCCTCCTGATCCAAGCGCACGGGCCGTGGTGCACGGACCGTCCCAGCCGCGGCTGGCCGAGCGTAGCGATCGAGAAGCTTCAGGCGTGCCCAGGCGAGGCTGTGCGCTTGGCCGACGCCTTCCAGCGCGTGAGCAATTAGCGGCTCGATCGACTGCAAGCTCTCGATCGCAACCGCGAACGTGAACTCCCGGCCGACCGTGTAGACCAGCTCCGCGATCGACTCGGCCGACGCGCCCTCGCGTTCGAGTGCCGAGAACGCGGCCTCCAACGTAGACGCTGCATCCTGGAACAAATGGGCGTCAGCCTCGGCGCGCGCCAGTTCACTCAGCACTTGCGCCTGCAGCTCGGCGTGCTTGGCGCCAACGAGGTCGAGCGCGAGCCGAAGGACCATAACGGCGTCAGCCGGCGCACCAGCCGCCCGCGCCACCTGAGCCGCGATCAGGGCGAAGCGGGCCCCGCGGACGGCTCCCGCGAGCGCTGCGGATGCGTGGTACTGGCGGACGAGCTCCCCGGCAACGCGCGGTAGGTCGCGCTGGTGAAGCCGCTCGAGCGCTTCTGCCAGCCGTCGATGAACGCGCGCCCGCCGGCTCGGGCTCAAGCTCTCGTAGAGCGTCTGTCTGACGAGCGCGTGGGCGAAGTCGTACCGCTCGGCATCCAGCGAAAAAACGAGACCCTCCGCCAGCGCCTGGTCCAGGCAGTCGAGCAGCGAATCGTCTTCGACCCCGGTCAGCGCCTGAAGCTCCGTGAATCCGAAGCCCGCCGTGAACACCGACGCGAGCTGCAACACCTGGCGGCCCTGTGCGCTCAAGCCCGCCAGCCGTAGCCCGACCGCACCCCGGACCGACTCTGGCAGCACCGGTGCCCTGCCCTCGGCCAGCGCGTTCCCGGCGTCACGCTGAAGCGCGAGCGCCAACTCCCCCAGAAAGAACGGATTCCCACCGCTCTCCACGTAGACAGCATCAATCAAGCTCGCCGCCAGCGGTTCCCCCGCCACCTGCTCGAGCAGCTGTCCCGCCTCGATACGCGGCAGACTTCCCAACGCCACGTACTCGCACGACCGGTGGCGCTGCACCTCCGCCAACCGCCGAGCCAACGGATGATCAAGCTCCAGCGCTGTGCCGCGGCAACTCACCACCACCAGCGATCCGGTCGCAAGCCGGGCCACGTGGCCAAACACTTCAAGCGAGTCCGGATGCGCCCACTGCATGTCGTCGATTACCACCACTGGCTGACGCTCAAGCGAATCCAACAGGCGCGCTAGCACCTCAGCTACGCGCACCTGTGCCACGCCCGCCGGCGCGCTCACGGGCTCGAAATCGATCAGCGCGAGATCCGGCAGGAGCGGCGCGAGCCACCGCACATCGCCGCCCAAGGCGCGGTCCAAACCGTCGCCGCCCAAGCGCTCCACGTACCCGCGGATCGCCTCCGCCCAGACGGCGTACGGATATGAGTCGCCCCCCTCGTAGCAGGTGCCCCATAGCACCTCGGCGCCCCGCTCAAGAGTGGTTGACGCGAACTCCGACACGATCCGCGTCTTCCCGATCCCCGGCTCTCCGTAGACCACCACCACCGGTCCGGCCCCGCCAGCCTCGACCGCCAACCACGCCGCCTCCAGCGCCGCAAGCTCATCAACGCGCCCAACAAAGTCCCAACGCATGCCGCTGGCTCCCACCGGGTGGGTCCAAATCAGAACCCTACACCAGCTCTGGGCGCGGCCCAGGAGGCGCCTGCGGGCCCGGCTCGAGCCTAAGCGCGGTTGATCGTGGCGAGCACCGCGTCAGCGATGCTGCGATGGAGCGCACGGTTCTGCTCACGGTCGGTCCGGACCTCGATGACCGTGGTGCCCTCCGAGCTCAGCGACCGCTCGACGGCCTGCCGCAGCCCGGCGACATCCTGAGGCAGCTCGTAAGCGCACCCGTACAGCTCGGCCGCATGTGCGAACTGCAGCCCATGCGGAGTGGCCACGTGCTCCTCGAACGCGTCACGCTGGCTGGCGACAGGGAGGAAGTGGAAAATCCCTCCGCCGTCGTTGTTGAGCAGCACGATCGTCAACGAGAGACCGAGGCGTCGGGCGGCGAGCAGCCCGCCGATGTCGTGCGCGAGCGCCACGTCGCCAATCAACAGGACGACCGGGACGCCCGTGGCCGCGACTCCGAACGCTGACGACACCGTCCCGTCGATCCCGTTGGCACCCCGATTTGAGAGCACCCGTGGCCCGTCGGCGCGCGCCGCAAGGAACGTCTCGACGTCCCGGATCGGCATCGAGGAGGCGACGAACAGCGTCGCCTCGGCCGGGAGCCACTCGCCGAGCGACCGCGCGACCAGCGGCTCGGACAGCTCGTCGGCGAGCGTCTCGGCGATCGCCCGGGACGCCGCGCTGTCGGCCGCGCGCCATGCGTCAAGCCATCCGGACTCGACCAAGAGTCCGTCTGGCTGCGGCAGGGTTCGGTGCAGGCGCATCCCGACCACGGCGTCCGGGTCCTGCCACGTGCCGTGGGGGTCGAGCGCGACCTGCGCGACGTCGGTCAGCCCCGCGAGCCAACCCCGCAGCGGCTTCGAGGTCGGCAGGTCGCCGACCCGGAACACGAACTCGGGGCGCAGCGTGTCGGCGAGCGCGGCGTCGCGCAGCAGGAGGTCGTAGTGCGCGATCGCGGCCGCGTCCCTACGGGCTCCCGACAGGGGATCGGCCAACAGCGG
>DATKFF010000728.1:0-3121 GCA_035511595.1 Solirubrobacteraceae bacterium
CTTGACCGTCACCGGTTCGGGCCCGGATTGGTTGGAGATCGTGACGATCCGGCGGGCGCCGATCAGGCGGACCTTGATGTAGTAGCGGCCGTCGGGGGCGACGCTGCCGTTCGACTCACGACCGTTCCAGACGAAGTACGAGCGGACCGGGTGCGAGCCCCCCTGCATATACCGCCCGTTCGCGAGCGTCGCCACCGTCCGGCCAGCCGAGTCGACGATGTACACGTCGACCGTGTCCGAACGGTTGAGGAGATAGAACGAGATCTGCATATCGCTGTGGTCCACGTACTGGCGGGTGGTCGGCTGATAGCAGGTGACACCGCTGACCGGGTTGATCGCGGCGGGAAACGGCGCCGGCGTGCCGGCTAGCAACGGGGTGCTCGTCTTCAGGTGCTGGGTGATGAAGAACGCCGCGACTGTCGCCGCCACCAGCACCGCAAAGGCGGCCATCGGGAATCTCCTCACACCTTCACCACCGCGGTGTTGGGAACCTCGAACTCGTGGAATGCGTCGAGCCCGCGCGGGTCCGACAGGCACAGGATGACGCGGATCGAGCCGCCGTGGCAGACCAGCAGCGCGGGCGGCTCGCCGGCCGCGCGAGCATCCTCGATAGACGCCGCGACACGCGCCTGCTGCTCGGCAAGCGACTCGCCGCCCGGGAATCGCCACTCTGGGCCGGCGCGCATCCAGGCGGCGTAGCGCTGGGGCTCCTCGCGAGCGACGTCTTCGAACAGCCTGCCCTCCCAGTCGCCGCGGTTGGCCTCCCGCAAGCGCCAGTCCAGTCGCGGCGCAAGCCCCAGGCGCGCGCCCACGATCTCGGCCGTCTCCCGCGCACGGCTCAGATCGGAGGACCACAGGGTGGCGATCCCGTCGCCCGCGATCCGCTCAGCCAACTCCGCCGCCTGCCGCCTGCCGGTGTCGTTCAGCGGCGTGTCACGCCAGCCCTGGAAGCGGAGCGGCGGTCGGTTGTCATCGGTCTCCCCGTGACGTACGAGGAGCACGGTCGTCGGCTCGGCGCCCACCTACGACTCACGCCGCTCGACGCCCATCGTGTCCGAGCGCAGACCGAGCCGCAGCGTCTCCAGCGCCAGCACCTCGTCGACGGGAACGTTGCCGAGGTTGACGTCCGCTCCGAAGCGGCGCACGAACCAGACCTGCTGGTCCTTACGCGGTGCGTCGAACAGGATCGAGCCCGGATCGATCTCGTGGACGATCTCGTCGATCAGCCCCTCGCGGACCTCGCCCGAGGGCCGGAAGATCCCGGCGGTTCCGCTCTCACGCCCCTCCGCGATCACCTTCCAGGCGCCGGCGTCGAGTTCCTGGCGCATCTGCTCGACCCACAGGTAGGGCGGCGTGATCGCGCCGGTGTCGTCCTTGGAGCCGACCTCGGAGAGGACCGTGAACTCGTCCGCCAGGCGAGCGATCAGTTCGAGCTTCCGGTCGTGCTCGAGGGCGATCGTGCCGTCGGAGATCTCGAAGTGCTTGAGCCCCAATTCACGGACCCAGGCGACCAGCCGGTCGAGCTGATCCTGGGCGATCGCCAGCTCTGTGAGGCTGCCGCCGAGCACGACCGGCACGCCGTGAACCCGGTAGCGGTCCAGCTTGCCCTCGAGGTTGCCGGTGGCGACCGCGGTGCCCCAGCCGAGCTTGACCAGGTCGACCGATTCGCCGGCCACCTCGATCAGCCCGTCGATCTCCGCGATCGACAACCCGCGATCGATCACGTGCGTGATTCCCTGCTGCCGGGGCTTGGCGCTCCGGCTGGGGAGCTCGAGGAAGTCGACGGGCACCGACAACTACAGCGTGGAGAGGTCCGCGCCCACCGTCACGACCACGTTGGCCGCACACGTTGCAGCGCCGGAGCAGGCGACCTTCGCGGTCGTCGAATCGATCGGCTGCACCGAGGAGGTGGTCAGCTTCAGCGAGGAGGCGACGTGCGTCGCGTCGGTGCGGTTCTGGGCCCCAGGGAAGTACGAGACGATCGTCGAGGACACGCCCTGACTGGCGGCGGTGAGAAGCGCGCCCTCCTTGTAGCCCATCGCCGCGAGCTTGGACCCGACGGTGTGAGCGAGCTGATTGGTATTGGTCCCGTTGAGGACGGCTACGGTGACCGAGGCGGGCGAGAACGGCGCGGCGGGCTTCTGCCTGTGCGTGGTCGGCGTGTTCGTGGTGCGCGCGGCCCTGGTGGACCGTGGGCTGCTCGTGCCGCCGGAGGTGGCGATCAGCAGCGCGGCGACCACGGCCGCAACGCCAGCGGCCCCGATCAGGATCGCCAGCACTCGCCGCCACCGGGACCGGCGGGGGGCGGACGGGCGCAGCGGCGGCAGCTGCCCGCGCCCGGCCGGCGGACCCGTGCGAGGTGGCGGCTGGCGCGGCGGAAGCGGCGGGTCCTGAGTTGCGACTCCGGCCGCCGCGGCGACCGGTTCGTAGGCGGCACCGTTGGCACCCGCGACGGTCGCCGGGGCGGGGGCGGCGACCGGTGCGACGGCGCGCTCACGCTCGAACGGGTCGGGCCCGGCCGGCTGCGGGATCGCCGCGGGCGCCGGCACGTACGACTCCGCCGGCTCGAACTGCGGCGCCCCGGGGGGGGCCGTCGGTTGCGCGGCCGGGCGCGCGAGTGGGACCACCCGGGTCGCCGCCGCAAGCGCTGGAGCGCCCAGCCCGGCCGGGGCGAACGGGAACCCGGCCGGCGCCGGCGAGGCCACCGCGACGGGACGCGCGACGCCGGCCGGCGCGGGGGCGACGGCAGGCTGCGCCCGGCTCAGCTGGGCGACCCTCGCCTCGGCCTGCATCAGTCGCTGGGTCAGAAGCGCCGCCTCCTCCCGAAGGTTGGCGGTCTCACGTGCGTGGGCGAAGTACAGGAGGACCAGGACCGCCAGCCCGATGATCGCGGCAAAGCCCGCGTCCGCGCCTACCGAGGAGATGAAGTTGTGGATCGAGAAGGCGAGCGGCATCGACGCCATGCGGGCCCAGTCTACGTCGCCAGGCGGGCGTCTTCGCCCTCGACGGGGAGACGCCCGCGCGCCAGCCGCGCGACGTGCTGAGCGAGCGTCGCGGCGTCATCCTCGAGCACCAACAGATTCAGCTCGGTAAAGGTCCGCTCCACCCACGCCGGGTCGAC
>DATKFF010000729.1:0-9947 GCA_035511595.1 Solirubrobacteraceae bacterium
CGGCCACGCCGAATGCCAGCGTCCCATCGCCCTGCTCTGAAGCCCGCAACCCGAGCGCATGCTCGTAGAACGCGCGCGAGCGCGCGAGGTCGCTCGCGGTGAGCCGGACGACGCCCATCGAGGTGTCGGGATGGATGCGAACCGCGGCTGTGCTGCTGGTGTCGAGTGCGCTCACGGGCGCCGCCTACTCGACCGTGCAGCTGCCGCCCGCGCCGGCGCCCGGCAAGCGGCTGAGAAGCGATGCAAGCTGGTCGATCTCCTCCGGGCTGAAGTGCTCGAGGAACAGCCGCTGGATGCTCCTGATGTGCGTGCAGCCGGCTTCCCGCAGGCGCTCGTAGCCCAGTGGGGTCAACCGCGCATACGAAACCCGCGCGTCGCTCTCACACGCGACTCGCTCGATCAGCCCCGACTCGACGAGGCCGTCCACCAGACGCGTGATCCCCGACCGCGTAAGCATGGTGCTGGTTGCGAGTGCCGACATCGGTAGCTTGCGGTCAGGAGACTGGGCCAGGTAGAGCAACACTTCGTAGTCGCGGGTCGTCATCGCGTGCGCCGCCACGAGTTCCGCATCGAGCTCGCGGACGATCGAGGCGTGGCTTTGGAGGTAGCTCCGCCACGCTTCGAGCGCGTTGCCCTGGAGGCGGTCGGAAGTAAGCATGTTCACAATTGCAATTGTAGTTGACGGATCAAGTAGGCCCCGCTTTCGGTGCGCTTCGCAAGCCGGTCGCCGAGAGTAGCCTCGGCCGGGTGCGTGAGATCGCCCCCGGCCTCTGGCATTGGACGGCTCCCCATGAACACATTCGTTCGAGGGTCGGGTCCCATTACCTCGCAGCTGAGCGAGTGCTGGTCGATCCGATGGTGCCGCCGGAGGGCTTCGACTGGTTCCGGGAGCACGGCGCTCCCGAGCACATCATCCTCAGCAACCGGCATCACGATCGCCACTCGTGGCGGCTCCGCGACGAGTTCGGGTGCGCGGTGCACTGTGTCAAAAACGGCGTCTACGAGCTCGACGGGCGCGGGCCGGTCGAGGCGTTCGAATTCGGGGACGAGCTACCGGGCGGCGTCATCGCTTACGAGATCGGGGCGATCTGTCCCGATGAGACCGCCCTCTACATCCCCCGCCACCGGGCACTGGCCTGCGCGGACGGGGTCGTGCAGTCCGAGGCCGCGGATGGCCTGCGATTCGTACCCGACGGGCTGATGGATGATCCCGAGAGGACGAAGCAGGGCCTCTGCGACGCATACGCCCGATTGCTCGGCCTCGACTTCGAGATCTTGCTTCTGGCCCACGGCGATCCGCTGGTTGGCGGCGCGAAGGAAGCGCTGCGGGCATTCACCGACTCCCAAGTCTTAAAGGGTCGACGGACTCCTCAGATGGGAATATGATCGGCGCCCGCGGGAGCGAGGCGCTGCCCGCTCATCGATCAAGGATCTAGATATGGCTAAGGCAGCAGTGGGACGCGCTGCGAGTGGGGAAAGAGGAGCTGCGGGCAACGGCGCGGCGGCCCAGTCCTCGCGAGGGGCGAGAGAGACAGATCGCGCGCTTGTGGCGCTGGAGCGGGCTCTGCAGTCCGCCGCTCAGGGCGATTTCGGCGTTCGGCTACCAGCACGGCGAGACGACGCGATCGGGAGGCTCGAGGGCGCCTTCAACGAGCTGGCAGGGCGTAACGCTGCGCTCGAGGCCGAGCTTGTCCGCGTCGCGCGCATCATCGGCCGGGAGGGGCGGATGACCGAGCGTGCTTCGATCGCCAAAGCCGAGGGCGGTTGGGGAAACGCGATCGGGTCGGTCAACGGGCTGATCGACGATCTGGTGCGTCCGACCACGGAGGTGGCGCGCGTGATCGTCGCGGTGGCGGAAGGCGACCTCTCGCAAAAGATGGCGCTCGAGATCGAGGGACGCCCGGTGAAGGGCGAGTTTGCCCGCATCGGAGCGACGGTGAACTCGATGGTCGACCAGCTCTCGAGCTTCGCCGATGAGGTGACACGCGTCGCCCGCGAGGTCGGGACCGAGGGCAAGCTCGGCGGCCAGGCCGAGGTGCCTGGCGTGGCGGGGACGTGGAAGGACCTGACCGACTCGGTGAACTTCATGGCGTCGAACCTCACCGACCAGGTGCGCAACATTGCCCAGGTGACGACGGCGGTCGCGAATGGCGACCTCAGCCAGGAGATCACCGTTGATGTGAAGGGCGAGATCCTGGAGCTGAAGGACACGATCAACACGATGGTCGATCAGCTGCGTTCGTTCGCGGCGGAGGTGACGCGCGTCGCGCGTGAGGTGGGAACGGAGGGGATTCTCGGCGGTCAGGCGGAGGTGCCTGGGGTGGCGGGGACGTGGAAAGACCTGACCGACAACGTCAATTTCATGGCGTCGAACCTCACCGAGCAGGTGCGGAACATCGCGACCGTCACCACCGCCGTCGCCAACGGCGACCTGTCTCGGAAGATCACGGTCGATGCTCGCGGCGAGATCCTCGAGCTCAAGAGCACCGTCAACACGATGGTCGACCAGCTGTCGGCGTTCGCCGACCAGGTGACTCGCGTCGCGCGCGAGGTCGGAACGGAGGGAATTCTCGGCGGCCAGGCTGAGGTGCCTGGGGTGGCGGGGACGTGGAAGGACCTGACCGACAACGTCAATTTCATGGCATCCAACCTCACCGAGCAGGTGAGGAACATCGCGGGGGTGACCACCGCGGTCGCCAACGGTGACCTGTCTCGGAAGATCACGGTCGACGCTCGCGGCGAGATCCTCGAGCTGAAGAGCACCGTCAACACGATGGTCGACCAGCTGTCGGCGTTCGCCGATCAGGTGACGCGCGTCGCGCGCGAGGTGGGAACGGAGGGGATTCTCGGCGGCCAGGCCGAGGTGCCTGGGGTGGCGGGGACGTGGAAGGATCTAACGGACAACGTCAATTTCATGGCCCGCAACCTCACCGAGCAGGTGCGGAACATCGCGACGGTCACCACGGCCGTGGCCAACGGCGACCTCTCGCGAAAAATCACGGTTGACGTCAAGGGCGAGGTGCTCGAACTCAAGAGAACGGTCAACACGATGGTCGACCAGCTGTCGGCGTTCGCCGACGAGGTGACGCGCGTCGCCCGCGAGGTCGGGACCGAGGGCAAGCTGGGCGGCCAGGCCGAGGTTGCCGGCGTCTCCGGGACCTGGCGCGACCTGACCGATTCGGTGAATTTCATGGCATCCAACCTGACCGACCAGGTCCGGAACGTGGCCCAGGTGACGACCGCGGTCGCGCAGGGAGATCTGTCGAAGAAGATCACCGTCGATGCCCGCGGTGAGATCCTGCAGCTGAAGGACACGATTAACACGATGGTCGATCAGCTGCGTTCGTTCGCGGCAGAGGTGACGCGCGTCGCGCGCGAGGTGGGGACGGAGGGGATGCTCGGCGGGCAGGCCGAGGTGGCAGATGTCTCAGGGACCTGGGAGGGACTGACCGAGAACGTCAACCTGATGGCGTCGAACCTGACCACACAGGTCCGAAGCATCGCCACCGTCACCACGGCCGTCGCGAACGGCGATCTCAGTCGCAAGATCGACGTCGACGCCAAGGGCGAGGTCGCGGCGCTGGCCGAGACGATCAACCGGATGGTCGATCAGCTGCGGTCGTTCGCGGCAGAGGTGACGCGCGTCGCACGCGAGGTCGGAACGGAGGGAATTCTCGGCGGCCAGGCTCAGGTTCCCGGTGTTGCCGGGACCTGGAAGGACCTGACCGACAACGTCAACTTCATGGCGCGGAACCTGACCGACCAGGTGCGCAACATCGCCCAGGTGGCCACGGCTGTAGCGAACGGCGACCTCACCCAGACGATCACCGTCGATGCCAGGGGCGAGATCCTCGAGCTGAAGCAGACCTTGAACAGGATGGTGGCGCAGCTTTCGAGCTTTGCCGCCGAGGTCACTCGTGTGGCGCGCGAGGTGGGAACGGAGGGGAAGCTCGGCGGGCAGGCCGAGGTCGAGGGGGTGTCGGGCACTTGGCGCCGGTTGACCGAAAACGTCAACCAGCTCGCCGGCAACCTCACCACACAGGTGCGGGCGATCGCCGAGGTGTCGACGGCCGTCACCCAGGGCGACCTGACCCCCTCCATCACGGTCGAGGCGCAGGGTGAGGTCGCGGAGCTGAAGGACAACATCAACCAGATGATCGCCAACCTCCGGGAGACCACTCAACGCAACGCCGAGCAGGACTGGCTGAAGACGAATCTCGCCGCGATCTCCGGAACGCTCCAGGGTCAGCGCGACCTGGCGGCGGTTACGCAGCTGATCATCAGCGAGGTGACTCCGACCGTCAGCGCCGAGCACGGCGCCTTCTTCCTCGCCGAGCCCGTGGCCGACGGCGAGGCAGAGCTGGTGCTGGCCGCTTCTTACGGGCTGGCCCGGAGGGCCGGCGAGGGTCGTGAACGGGTGCTGATCGGCGAAGGGCTGGTCGGGCAGGCGGCATTCGAGCGCAAGACAATCGCCCTGACCGACCTGCCCAGCGGCTACATCAAGGTGGCGTCCGGGCTTGGCGACGCCCCGGCGGCGGGCCTGCTGGTGATGCCGGTCCTGTTCGAGGACCAGGTGCTGGGCGTGATCGAACTCGCGTCGCTACGGCCGTTTTCCGACGTCAACCGGGACTTCCTGGACAGGCTGACGGAGACGATCGGCGTCGTCATCAACACGATCCAGGCCAACATGCGCACCGAGGAGCTGCTGACGCAGTCCCAGAGCCTGACGCAGGAGCTTCAGAAGCAGTCCGAGGAGCTGCGGCAGACCAACGATGAGCTCCAGGAGAAGGCGCGGCTGCTCTCTGAGCAGAACCGGGACATCGAGATCAAGAACGAGGAGATCGAGCTGGCGCGGCGCGGGCTGGAGGACAAGGCCTCGCAGCTGGCGCTGTCATCCAAATACAAGTCCGAGTTCCTGGCGAACATGTCACACGAGCTACGCACGCCCCTGAACTCGATGCTGATCCTCAGCAGAATGCTTGCGGGAAACGAGGACGGCTCGCTGTCCGAGCAGCACGTGGAGTTCGCCCGCACCATCAACGCGGCGGGAAGCGATTTGCTCTCGCTGATCAACGACATCCTCGATCTATCGAAGGTCGAGGCTGGTCGGATGGAGCTCGAGCTGAACTCGGTAGCGCTGACGGAGATCGCCGAGGATGCTGACCGAGCCTTCCGGCAGGTCGCGGAGGAGAAAGGCCTGGCCTTCAGGGTCGAAGTCGAGTCCGGGCTCCCGGCGTCAGTCGTCTCCGACCGCCAGCGGATCGGTCAGGTGCTCAAGAACCTCCTCTCGAATGCCTTCAAGTTCACCCACCAGGGCGATGTCGCCCTTACGATCGGCCGCGCTCCCGCCGACACGCTGTTCGAACGCGAGTCACTGCGTGACAGCGGCGAGCTCGTCCTGTGCTTCACGGTGGCCGACAGCGGTGTCGGCATCGCGGAGGACAAGCTCGATGCGATCTTCGAGGCCTTCCAGCAAGCGGACGGCACCACGTCGCGCAAGTACGGGGGCACCGGGCTGGGGCTTTCGATCTCACGTGAGATCGCACGCCTTCTGGGCGGCGAGATCCACGTCGAGTCCATCGTCGACCGGGGAAGCCGTTTCTCGCTCTTCGTGCCGCTGGTGGAGCGGACGCTCGAGCTGCCCTCCAACGGCCGGTCAACGGCCGTCCCCGCCCGCGGTGTCGAACGTTTCTTGGGCCCGACCGAACCGGAAGCGGATGAGCTCGGCGAGCCCGAGTCGAACGGTCGAGTGATGATCGTGATCGACGCGTCGCCCGAGCACGCCGCGGCGCTGAGCGTCGCTCTGGACGGCCGCGGAACCCACAGCGTGCTCGTCTCTCAGCCTGGCACCGCGCTAGCACGGGTGCGCGAACAGCGTCCCGAGGCCGTCGTGGTGTCAGGCGAGGCCCCACTGGTGGAACTGATGCTGCGGCAGCTAAAGAAGCATCCCGACACGCGGCACGTGCCGGTCATCGTCGCCGCGGACCCGTCGGTCCGGGTCGGCGTACTCCGCATGGGTGCCGCGAGCCACCTCGAGGAACCAGTGGACGAGAGCCAGCTCGACGAGGCGGTGCTTCTGGCGGAGCGTCTGGCCGGCACCGGGGCGCGGCAGGTCGCCGTGGCGCCGGCTGGAGGTGAACTCGACGGCCACACCTCGAGTCTCCTCCGGCAAATCGCCGGGCAGGAGCTCGAGCAGATTGACGGGGCTGATCCACTGGCGGCGCTGCGCGAGCGCGAGTTCGACCTCACGGTCATCGTCGGGGGGCGACACAGTTCGCAAACGCTTGCGCTGGTGCGCGAAGTCGCGACCGACTCGCGGCTCTCTGAGCGTCCGCTTCTGGCGCTCGTCCCAGAAGGGCTGTCAAAGGCCGACCGCGCGAGGCTGGAGGCGGCGGCAAAATCGGCCGTGATCACTGTGGTCGATTCACCCGAGCAACTCGTCGATCGCGCCGCGCTCCACCTGCATCGTGCGGAGGCCCGTCTGCCGGGCCCGGCGCGCAAGATGCTCGATCAGCTACGCCGCGGAGATGGGGCCTTGCAGGGCAAGAAGGTGCTGGTGATCGACGACGACATCCGCAACGTGTTCGCGCTCACGTCGACACTCGAGCAACGGGGGATGAAGGTCGTGTTCGCGGAGAACGGGCGCGAAGGCCTGGAGCGCCTTGGTCAGCATCCGAATACCGACCTCGTTCTTCTCGACATCATGATGCCGGAGATGGACGGCTATGAGACTGCGCAGGCGATCCGGTCCACGCCGCGCTTCGAGCACCTGCCGATCATCTCGCTCACGGCCAAGGCGATGAAGGGAGACCGTGAGAAGGCCCTGGCGGCCGGGGCGTCGGACTACATCACGAAACCAGTTGACATCGGCCGCCTGATGTCGATGATGCGAGTTTGGTTGGACGCGTAGGAGCCTTATGGGGTCGGCGCGCGACGCACGGTCGCTGAGCACGGTTCAGCCCCAGGAGAGGCTGGCGGTGCTGGTCGTCGACGATCATCCGGAGAACATCGTCGCGCTGGAAGCCGTGCTCGCCCCCTTGGCTCTCGAGGTCCAGAGCGCCGGCTCCGGTGAGGAGGCTTTGCGGCTCCTGCTCGAACGCGACTTCGCCCTGATCCTGCTCGACGTGCGGTTGCCTGGAATGGACGGCATCGAGACGGCGCGGCTGATCAAGGAGCGAGAGCGCACCCGCGACACCCCGATCGTGTTCTTGACGGCGGCTCGGGACGAGATCAGCGACATCTTGGCAGGCTATGGGGTGGGAGCGGTGGACTACGTTCTGAAGCCGTTCGACGCCGAGCTCCTTCGTTCCAAGGTGGGTGTGTTCATCGAGCTCGACCGCAGCCGCCGGGCGCTGAGCCGCTCGGAGGCGTTTCTGCGTAGCGCCTTCGAGGCGGCCCCGATCGGCAAGACCCTGCTTGACCTCGACCGGCGGATCGTGCGTGCGAACTCGGCGTTCGGCGCAGCCATCGGTGATTCCTCGGACGCTCTGGAGGGGATGGCGGTCGCCGACCTGTGTCATCCGGCGGACCGCGAGGCGCTGAGCGCGATGCTCGACCGTGGGATCGCTGAGGCCGACTCACAGGCGACCGGAGTTGGCGCGGACATCGACCTCCGTCTCCTGACCTCATCCGGTCGCGAGGTGTGGGTGGCGCCGTCAACTTCCTGGATCAAGCCGACCGAGCTGACGGCGCCACTGCTGCTCGTGCAATGGGTCGACGTGAGCGCTCGCCGGCACGCCGAGCGGACCCGCGCCGAGCTGATGGTCGAGCAAGCCGCAAGAACGCTGGCCGAGGCTCAGGCGACCCGGCTCGAGAAGCTGCAACTCCTGGTCGAGGCTCTGGAGTCTGGCCCGCTGGACGATCTCCTCAACGAGCTCGCACGGCGGCTGGTCAACCTGCTCGAGGCCGACGCCGCCGAGCTTGAGGTTGCCGAGGACGTCGACGCGAGGGCCGAACGGCACGCCAGCGGTGCCCATCTGCAGCGCGTTAACGCCAGCATCGACCGCCGGGGGAGCGGGGAATGGCACGAGGCCCCGCTCACCTCCGAAGGAGCCAGATTCGGCGCCGTGCGGATCGCGCTGCCGCCGGGACGGATGCTGACCGCGGACGAAAGCGCGCTACTTCACGACGCCGCCGAGCGGGTGTCCCTGATCGTTCGCGGCGTGCAGCTCCACGAGCAGGAGCGCCGGATTGCGGCCGAGCTTCAGCGCGGACTGTCGCCGACCCGGCTGCCCGACGTCCCAGGGCTCGCAATCGCCGCCCACTGCGAGGCAGCCGGCCTCGGCGCCGAGGTTGGGGGCGACTGGTACGACGTGTTCGAGCTGCCCGGCGGTCGTCTGGGGGTGGTGATCGGCGACGTAACCGGCAGCGGCATCCGGGCGGCCTCTGCGATGGGAGAGCTTCGAAGCGTGACGCGTGCGTTGGCGATGGTCGATCAGGACCCGCCGTCTCCGGCGGAGGCGCTGACCCGCGTCCACCGCTATCACCGGAAGACCGGGTTCGAGGGCCTCTTCACCGTTCTGTACCTGATTCTCGACACTTCCGGAGGCCTCGCCACCTGGGCGAACGCAGGGCACCTGCCGCCGCTCCTGAGGACTGCCACCGGCGAGCTCCGAACGCTCCAGGGCGGGCAGAGCTTGATGTCGCTGGAGAACGTGACCTACGAGAACTTCTCGGTCACGGTGGAGGAGGGCGACACGCTGATCCTTTACACGGATGGGTTGATCGAGCGACGCGGCGAGTCGATCGACGACGGGCTGGAGCGGCTGCGCTCGGCTATCCGGACCGGCCCCGAAGAAGCCGACGCGCTGTGCGCGCATGTTCTGCAGGCGGCGCCGGTCGGCGAACCCGCGGACGATCTGACGGCGCTCGTGGTGAAGCGGGTCTCTCTGCGGTCGCCGCGGGGAGTGGTTCGGATGCGCCAGTCGGCCGCCCGCCGCGTACGACTCACCGTGATGCCGGATCCGGGTGCGCCCGCCGCTGCGCGGCGACTGCTCGAGCGTTCGTTTGCGGACTCGCTCGATCCGGAGGAGCTCGAGCGGGCCAAGCTGATGACGTCGGAGCTGACCACGAACGCGGTCCGTCATGGACAGGGCGAGATCACGCTCCGCGCCGAGGTCGATGCGACTCGGCTCCTGGTAGAGGTGATCGACCAGGGGTCGGGCTTTGAGCCCGTCGATCCCACGCAGGACATCGAACAGGCCGGTGGCTGGGGCCTCCGCATCGTCGAGGCCGAAGCCAGCCGCTGGGGGATGCGAGAAGGCACCGGCCACGTGTGGTTCGAGATCGAGCGTCGCGCCAAAAATCGGTCTGCGCCGCAGGAAAGCGCGCCGCCGGCGGTAATTGATCGGGCGACCGAAGCTCCCACGCCGATCTGAGGTTGCCGGACCTAGTCGTGCGATTGCGTCAGGTAGTCGTATCGCGGGTCGCGTGGACCGAGTGGGTGTGCTCTGGTCCGAGGGCCATCCGCTCGGCTGGTGTTCAGGCGGCGGCGGGCATCGATCACCGGCGAGAGCCGTAGCGACCCACGATCGTGGGTCAACTCGCCTCGCCTGCGAGCTGCCGAATTGTGTTCCGTCCGCTTACTCATCTTCAGGCCTTCTCGCCCTCTATCGGGTCGCGCGCAAGGGAACCGGGCTAGAACCCGCGTTCAATTTGTTTGAGGCGCGTCCACCGGCCGCGGTGGGGTAACGCCAGCAGAAGTACGGCACCGGCCCCGCAGTCAAAACCAGTAACCCTCGCCTCTCGCCTCGTGCGCAGTAGCGCCGTCGGTGGCATTCGGGCTAGGGCTGAAAATCCCGGCCGCAGGGCCAGCTCGTGTTCGACTCTACTCCTATCGGGGCGTTTGTGTGAGCCGGACCCAAAGAGTTTTGCCCGGCGGAGTCCCCGCCGGTCGAAGATGGGTCGAACGCCTCATGCCTGGTCCTCCCGGATACGCCTACCGTCAA